>CBDUKI010000119.1:0-8132 GCA_965367765.1 uncultured Henriciella sp. | reverse complement strand
CCCGACTTCAAGCCGGATGCCTGCCTGGTCAATCGCTATGGGCCGGGCGCGCGCATGGCGCTGCACCAGGACCGCGACGAAGCCGACCTCTGCCATCCGGTTGTATCGCTTTCCTTCGGAGCGACGGGTGAGTTCATGCTTGGTGGCCTGCAACGCCGCGACAAGCCTGAGATCATTCGGCTGGAACACGGCGACGGCCTTGTCTTCGGACGGGCCGCACGCCTGGCCTATCATGGGATCAAGCCGATCAGGGCCGGGCAAGTCTCGCCGCTGGGTGAAGACCGTTACAACCTGACGTTCCGCCAGGCGTTCTAGCCTATCTTGCGGCGGCGATGGCTTCAGCCGGGGTGAGGTCGCCGTCATAGAGCGCACGCCCGAGGATCGAGCCATGGATGGCGCGTTGGCCGGCATGGGCGCGCAGGCGGTGAATATCATCCACGCTGGCAACCCCGCCGCTGGCAATCACCGGAATGGACACCGCCTCGGCCATTTCACCGGTAAAATCGACATTCACACCGGTCTTCATGCCATCGCGCGAAATATCCGTGACGATCAAAGCTGCGACGCCGCAACCCTCGAACGCGCGGGCCAGTTCAATCGCCTTCATATCGCTGGTTTCGGCCCAGCCTTCGACCGCGACCATGCCGTCCTTGGCGTCGATGCCGACGACAATTTGGCCGGGCAGGGCGCGCGCAGCAGACCGGACCAGGTCTGGGTCTCGCAAAGCTACTGTGCCGAGGATGACGCGGGCAATCCCCGCCTCCAGCCAGGCATCGATCTGGGCCCGCGTGCGGATACCGCCGCCAAGCTGGACCGGAGCGTCAGTCGCTGAGAGGATGGCGCGCACGGCCTCACCATTGGCGCTTTGGCCGGCGAACGCGCCATTGAGGTCAACCACATGCAAGTTTTCAAAGCCCGCTTCGGCGAAGCGCCGGGCCTGGTCCGCCGGATCAGGATTATAGGCGGTAGAGGCGTCCATTTCGCCGCGTAACAGGCGCACGCAGGCCCCATCCTTGAGGTCAATGGCTGGGTAAAGCTGGAAACTCATGAGGGTGACCACGAAATGAAATTAGACAGGATTTTCAAGCCAGTACGCTGGCTCTTTTCCGGGTGAAACTGCGTCGCGAAAATATTGTCGCGGGCCACAGCCGCGATCACGGTCTCGCCGTATTCCGTGGTCGCGACGACCTGATCGATCGGGGCATCGCGGAACGCATAGGAATGGGTGAAATAGACATGGGGATCCTCACCCAGGCCCCTAAGGATCGGATGCTCGATACACACGTTGAGATTGTTCCAGCCCATGTGCGGAATAGGGTAGCCTGTGCCCGGTTCGATGCGGTCCACAGTGCCGGAAATCCAGTCGAGGCCGGGCACATCGCCATCCTCCAGCCCGCGCGTGGCCAGCAGCTGCGCCCCGACGCAGATGCCGAAAAATGGCTTTCCGTCAGTGATCACCGCCTCATTGAGCGCCTCGATCATGCCGTCTACGGCGCGCAGGTTGGCGGCGCAGTCGGCAAAGTGTCCAACCCCGGGCAGAACCACACCATCGGCCTTTAGAACCAGGTTCGGGTCAGACGTGATGGCGATACGGACCGGGCGTGCGTCGTCTTCAGCCGCGCGCTTCAGCGCCCGCTCAGCGCTGTGCAGGTTGCCGGATCCATAGTCGATGAGGGCAATTGTTCGCATCGCCCTGCTAGTGACCTAAAGACTGCCCTTTGTCGAGGCGGGTGCGCCGCCGAGTCGCGCATCTGCGGCAACGGCCATGCGCAAGGCCCGGGCCACGGCCTTGAAACTGCTCTCGGCAATGTGGTGGGCATTCTCGCCATACAGGTTTTCCACGTGCAGGCACATACCGCCATTGCCTGCCATCGCCTGGAAGAATTCCTTGAACAGCTCTGTGTCCATATCGCCGATCTTGTCGCGAACAAAATCAACCTTCCAGATCAGGTAGGGACGTTTGCACAGGTCTACAGCCGCGCGGCTCAGCGTTTCATCCATTGGCAGATAGGCGTGGCCATAACGGGTAATCCCGGCAAAATCGCCCAGCGCCTTGGCAATCGCCTGGCCAATAACGATGCCGGTATCTTCAACCGTATGGTGGCCATCAATGTGCAGGTCGCCCTTGGTGCGGACATGCAGGTCGATGAAGGAGTGGCGCCCGAGCGCGTCCAACATATGGTCAAAAAAGCCAATGCCCGTTTCGATATCGGTCTTGCCGGTCCCATCGAGATCGAGGGTCACGGTGATATCGGTTTCCTTGGTTTTTCGCGTAATCGTGGCTGTTCTATTGGTCATGGCGCTTCAGATAGGGATAAAATCCAGTTTCGACTAGCACAGTTTTGTTCACCACTCCCTAAGCAATCCAAGTCAATAAATTCCTTGAGGCGGCGTATTGCTGAACAGGGCTGCAGGTTGAAACCTATCAAATCGATCAGACGCATATGGGCGAGAGCGAGTTTTGCCAAGGTGATACCGTCGGCGGCCTTCATTCTTGCCGTTATTCTGGCCAGCAGTTTTTCCGTCTTTCACCATATCCGAGCCCATCAAGCCTTTAGTGCGCAGATGAGTGCGCTTAGCGACAGGATATCTGACACCGTGGCTGCGGATATTGCCTCGGGCAACCTGGTCTCGGCAGACCTGCTGCTGGACAGCCTGGCCCCTGGCAAGGCCATGGTCGTGGACGCGAACGGCCAGCGCCTGGCCGGACGTCTGGACCGCGACCTTGCTGGCAAACGCCGAACCCGTCCGGTTGAATCCAATGGCCGCCAGGTTGGTGAATTGATCACCTATCCCCTGACCACGTTCCAGCCACCTATGCCTTGGGCGATGTCAGTCCTGTCGGTCCTGATGATTGCTGGCCTGGCCGCCTGGGTCATGCGATTCTTGTCCCTGCTGGCGTCAAACTATCTCGACCAGGTGACCGAGCTGGTGAATGATTTCAGCCTCAAGAACTCCAATGAATATCGCCAGAACAACCTTGTTTTTGCCGAATTCCGCCGGCTGAATGTCGCAGCGATCCGGACGACACGCCGCCTGGTGCGCGAGATCCGGTCGCTCAAGGAAAACGCCCAGTACGATATCCGCACCGGTCTGTTGAACGAACGCGCTCTGCAAAACCAGATCGAGAAGACGCTGGAACGCGTACGCTATGACCGCCCGGCCGCGCTGATCGTGATCGAGCTGAACGATAGTGGCCGCTTCTCAGAGAAAATGGCCAATAATTATTCGGACCTGACTCTGCAAGAAATTGCCAAGATTTTCAAGAATGTGCTCAACACGGCCGAGCGCAAGCGTGGCCTCGCCCCGGGGACATGGCCGCTGGCGGCATTGTTCTCCAACCAGTTCGCCATTCTGGTTCAGGATTTCACCGCCCGCGACGAGCTCGCCTCATTGATCCGCGAATTGCAGATGGCGTTCCGCAACCCAATCAAAACCACCGATACGCCGATCACCATCTCACTGTCAGGCAGTATCGTGGTGATCCCCGAGGATGGCGACTCGGTTGCCCAGATCATGCAGCGGGCAGCCGCGACCATTCTCGATCTGAAACGCCAGGAGAAGAAAGGGTTCTCCTTCTACTCGCCAAAGCTGGAACGCCAGCGCGACGCCCTGGTCAAACTCGAATCTGAACTGCGGGTCGCGGTCGAGAAGGATCGGTTCGTGCCACTGTTCCAGCCCAAGATCGACCTCGATACGGGCCGCATCTGCGGGGCCGAGGCCCTGGCGCGCTGGCAGCTTGACAGTGGCCGCCTGGTCTCGCCGTCTGTCTTCATCGAACTGGCAGAGGAAACAGGGCTGATCAATGCCATCGGTGAACAGATCATGCGCAAGGCGTGTCTGGAAACGGCCCAATGGAACCAGCTAGGGCACCGGTTGAATATCGCCGTCAATGTCTCTCCAAAGCAATTTGAACGTGACGGCCTGGCCCGCATGATCCTCGATTCGCTGGCCAAGTCCGGCCTGTCGCCGCGCCAGCTTGAGATCGAGATTACCGAAAGCCTGGCCATCCAGCAGCCCGAACGCGTGCGTTCAGTGCTCAAACCGTTGCGCAAGCTCGGCATCAAGCTGGCCGTGGATGATTTCGGCACCGGCCACTCCAACCTGGCCACGCTGACCCAGCTTGACTTCGACGTGTTCAAGATTGACCGCCAGTTTGTCGCCGGCACACCGCATGATGGACAGGCCAATGCGATTGTCGAAATGATCCTGTCCATGGCCAGAACCCTGGAAATGCAGATTGTCGGCGAAGGCATCGAAACTGAGATGCAGGCAAAGTTTCTCAAACTGAAAGGCTGTCACATCGCCCAAGGCTATCTCTATAGCCCGCCGGTGACCGCCGAAGCTTTCCGAAAACTGTTGTCGCAACAGCCTTTTACCAGTGCTCGCATGATCGCCTGAGCAGCGGATCATAAGATCCAGGACTTGCTTTTCTGGCCGGAACGGGCCAAATAAGTTTTATGATAAACGATATGAACTCGCATGCGCCAGCATGGCACGGAACCACCATTCTGGCGGTCAGGACCAAATCCCAGGTCGCAATGTTGAGTGATGGCCAAGTCTCGATGGGACAGACCGTCATGAAAGGCAATGCCCGCAAGGTCCGCCGGATCGGTGGCGGTGACATTCTGGCTGGGTTTGCCGGGGCCACGGCCGATGCTTTCACCCTGTTCGAGCGCCTTGAGCAGAAGCTGGAACGGTTTCCGGGCCAGTTGCAGCGCGCCGCCGTTGAGCTGGCCAAGGAATGGCGCACCGAAAAATACCTGCAGAAGCTTGAAGCGCTCCTGATTGTTGCCGACAAGCAAACCACACTGGTGATTACCGGATCCGGTGACGTGCTGGAGCCGGAATATTCAGTGGTCGCGGTCGGTTCAGGCGGCAATTATGCCCTGTCGGCGGCCCGCGCGCTGGTTGACTATGAGAGCGATGCCGAAACGCTAGGCCGCAAGGCGATGCAGATTGCCGCCGATATCTGCGTCTATACCAACGCACATTTCACGGTGGAAATTCTCGATGTTTGACAGCGCTGACCTGCACGCGGCGGTGAGCGCCAAAGTAATCTCGCCAGAGCAGGTCGCCCGGCTTGAACAATTCCTAATGGCACGGCGCAACCCGGCGCACGAGGCCGAAACGGGGCAGGAAAACCTGCGCTTCCTGGCCAATTTCAACGACATTTTCATCACGCTGGGTCTGATCATCCTGTTTACCGGGGTAACCGCGCTGGTCGGCACCATGGTTGCACCCTCGCTGGCTAGCAATGGTGTGCTTGGCGGGGTCTTGCTCGCCGCACCGATTGCAGCGCTGGCCTGGGGTTTGATGGAATATTTCTGTGCGCGTCGGCGCATGTTGCTGCCCAGCATGGCACTGACTGTGATCTTCACTCTGTTCTCGGCGATTGCCGTCACATCGATTGTCGCCACCTTGATGCAGATCGATTTCGATGCATCGGTTGACAATCCATTCTCCACGGCTGGCATGCTGGGCGTATCCGCCTTTGTGGCAGCGGCAGCAGCAGCCCTGGGTGTGTTCATACGGTTCCGCCTGCCCTTCTCGCTGGCCGTGCTGGCTTTGGCCGTGGCTGGGGCGATGTATGTCTCCTTCGGTTTTGGCGGGCGGCTAGGCTATGTCTTTGGCGGTGGCCTATCCCTCATTCTTGGAATTGCGACCATGGGCGCGGCAATCTGGTTTGACATGCAGGACCCTGAACGTATCCGGCGTGCCTCTGACAATGGATTCTGGCTGCATCTGGCCGCGGCCCCGCAGATCATTGCCGGAATCTCAACCATGGTAACCGGATCGAACATCCTGACCGGCTCAACCAGCGGCACTGACAATAGTGTTCAGGCCCTCAGCTTGCTTGGCGTCCTCCTTGTCTTGGGCGTCCTGTCCCTGGCCCTCAACCGGCGCGCATTGATCGCTGCCAGCATCCTGACTTTCATGTTCACGCTCAGCTTCGTCCTGCGCAAAGCCGGGATCGATGTCTCCACCATTTTCATGATTGTTGCCATTATCATTGGCGGCGGCGTGGTGCTACTTGGTGCGGGGTGGAAGACCGCACGGCGTGCAACGCTTGCCATGGCTCCCCGCGGGGGCGTATGGAACCGGGTGTTTCCCCCTGAACCTGCCTAGGACACCAGATGACTGTACTGACGCCTGCCGAAATCGTCTCGGAGCTTGATCGCCATATTGTCGGCCAGAGCGATGCCAAGCGCGCCGTGGCCATTGCCTTGCGCAATCGTTGGCGCCGCAAGCAGGCCCCTGAAGCCCTGCGTGCGGAAATCACCCCAAAGAATATTCTGATGATCGGGCCAACCGGCGTCGGCAAGACCGAAGTGTCCCGGCGTCTCGCCAAACTGGCCAATGCACCATTCATCAAGGTCGAAGCGACCAAGTTCACCGAGGTTGGTTATGTTGGCCGGGATGTCGAGCAGATCGTCCGCGACCTGGTTGAAGCAGCCATCGGCATGGTCCGCGAGGCCAAACGCAAGACGGTTGAGGCCCAGGCTCAGGACACGGCGGAGGAACGCCTGCTTGATGCCCTGGTCGGAGAAGATGCCCAATCTTCGACGCGCGAAGTGTTCCGCCGCAAGCTGCGCAATGGCGATCTGGATGACAAGGCGGTGGATGTTGACCTGGCCGACCATGGCAGCCCGCTGCCGATGATGGACATTCCCGGTGGCGGTGGCTCAATGGGCATGATCAATCTCGGTGACATGCTGGGCAAGGCCATGGGCGAGCGCAAGAAGCGCGTGCGCACAACCGTCCGCGATGCCTACCAGCCGCTGATCGAGGAAGAGGCCGACAAGCTTATCGATGAGGACGCCATTGTCCGCGAGGCGGTACGCGCCGTGGAAGAGGATGGCATTGTCTTCCTGGACGAGATCGACAAGGTGGCCGGAAGTTCCGGGCGCAGCGGGGCCGATGTCAGCCGTGAAGGCGTTCAGCGCGACCTGCTCCCGCTGATCGAAGGCACGACCGTGTCAACCAAGCGGGGCCCGGTGAAGACAGACCATATCCTGTTCATTGCTTCTGGCGCATTTCATATCGCCAAACCGTCAGACCTGCTGCCAGAGCTGCAGGGCCGCCTGCCGATCCGCGTCGAACTGAACGGCCTCAGCCGGGACGATATGCGCCGCATTCTGGTCGAGCCTGAGGCCTCGCTCATCCGCCAGCAGCAGGCCCTGCTTCAGGCCGAAGAGGTGACCCTGGATTTCGAGGAAGCCGCCATCGACGCGCTGGCCGACATCGCCGTTCAGGCCAATGATACGGTCGAGAATATCGGCGCGCGCCGCCTGCACACGGTGATGGAGCGCTTGCTCGATGAGATCAGCTTCACGGCAAGCGACCGCAAGGGTGAAACCATCACCATTACGGCCGACTATGTCAGCGAGCAGCTCTCTGATCTGGTCGGCAACACCGACCTGTCGAAATTTATTCTGTAGAGCGGGCCACCAGGCCCGACGAATAGCCCATCACGTGGAAGATTTCGTTCTGGTCCATGACCCCGCGGACCAGTTCAGCACCCGGCCCGCTGGCGAAGATGGCGACATCCTCGCCGCCATGGGTTTCTGAATTGAACGGCACCAGCGCTTCCTGGCGGAAATCCTTCGCTTCGGTATCAACCTCGGACAGATTGGTGCGGCCACACTCGAACCCGTCCTCACCCGGGCGGCATGCGCCGGGTCCATTGGCATAGCCAAGTGTCGTGTAGGGCATGCCGTCTTCAGCACGCGCAATAACGCCGGTCTCATACTCGACCTTGCCGAGGATCGGATTGCCCCGGCGCGGATAGCCCGCCATGGTCATTGTGTGGCTGTGATCGGCGGTCACGATGATCAACGTGTCCGACGCATCGGTCATGTCCAGAGCCATGGCGACGGCCGCGTCTAGGGCCGTCGTGTCGGCCAGCGCCCGCGCCGCATTGCCCCCGTGGTGAGCATGGTCAACCCGTCCGCCCTCAATCATCAGGACATAGCCCTGCTCGGATCGTGACAGGCGGGTGATTGCGGCATGGGTCAGTTCAGCCAGTGATGGCTCACCCGCCGGGTCGTCGGCGCGGTCCAGTTCGAACTGCATATGCGACGGCTCGAACAGGCCCAGAATGCGGGCATCGGAGTCAAAATCTGTCGCGT
>CBDUKI010000118.1:0-8143 GCA_965367765.1 uncultured Henriciella sp. | reverse complement strand
GATATGGAACCTCAAGAACGAACCCTAACGCCCCCGGAAACCCGGGCCTCAGACATTCGAGGACAGGACGATCAGGGCGCCAGCCGTCAATGCAACGGCGGTCAGCATTCCGGCCAGGATGCCAACATGGCGGCGGGAAATGTTGAACATGGTTTGACCTCCTCTGCGCTGTCCGGTCAGCCCTCTCCGGGCCGCTCCATCAGACCTGTGACCAGGCTCACCGACAGGATTTCCGGCAGCACAACCGGCTCATCCGACTTGCCATCATACCACAGGTACATCGGCACCCCAGCTCGGCCACGGCGTTGCAATTCGGCAGCGATAACCGGGTCTGGACGCGTATAATCAGCCACCAGGAAAGCAACATTGGCACGCCGAAACGCATCGGCCACTGCGGCGGTTTCCAGTGTGCTGCGCTTGTTGGCCTGGCAATTGACGCACCAGGTTGCGGTGAAATCGACAAAGACCGGGCGCCCCTCAGCCAATAGCGCGGCCACCCGCTCGGGCGACCAGGCCTCGGTTGGGTAATCGCTGGCATAGCTCATCGCCCCAACTGGCCCGCCCTGACTGGCGCGCGCCTGCACAACGGGCCAGACCAGCCCGGCAACGATTGCCGCGATTGCCAGCCCACGCACGACCATTTGCAGGTGTTCGCGCCGCCCTTTTGCCGCACCGATCAACAAGACGACCAGCAGGCCGCTCCACGCCAGACCTGTGCCGACTTCCGCACTGTTGCGCGCCGACATCAGGCCGAAAACCGGCACGATCGCAAGCAGGCCCAGCAGGACCATGACAATCGCCCGGCCCTGCTGGCCATCCTTGTTCAATGCCCAGATGCCGAAGGACAGCGCCGCCGCCCCGGCGACCGTACTGGCGACAGCGATGGTTCCGGCAAGATCACCCAGCGTCCACAGGAAATAGGCCGCAGTCAGGAACATCGGAAAGGCGAAGACCTGTTTCAGCGTCTCCATCCAGGCGCCGGGCTTTGGCATCTTCTTCTGCAGGCCCGGCACGAAGCTGAGCAGCAGGAAGGGCAGCGCCAGGCCAAGCCCCATCGTCAACATGACCGCAAACACTTGCGGCGCGGGCTGGCTCATGATGCCACCCAGCGCCGCACCGAGGAACGGGCCGGTACATGGCGCCCCAACAATCACCGCCAAAACGCCGGTGAAGAACGCCCCGGCATTGCCCTGCTGGCGCGCCAGGCCATCGCCGACATTCTGCATGGAGTGGCCAAGCTCGAAAAGGCCCAGCAACCACAGACCGATCAGGAAGATCAGCAGCACCAGCAGCGTCATCACCACCGGGTCCTGCATCCAGAAACCCCAGGTCGCGATACCGGTCGCGGCCCGCACCGACACCACGATCCCGGCCAGCAAAGCAAAGCTGGCCAGGACACCCGCCGTATAGAGCAGGCCATGGCGGCGCGCTTCGCCTGCCGTATCATTCGCAGCACTGGCAACCACGCCCATGGCCTTGATCGACAAAACAGGCAAAACGCACGGCATCAGATTGAGGATCAGCCCGCCCAGCAAAGCCAGAACCAGCAGCAGCGGCAGGTTCACAGTGCCAAGCCCACTGGTGCCATCAAGCACAGGCCCGGCCCGGCTGGTCAGGTCCAGCGCCGTCTCGCCGACCACCAGGATGCCTGACAGGCTGGGTGGCACATCGCCGTCGGGCTTGGCTGGGGTCAGCGCCAGTTGCAGGCCCGATGGCCCGCGCATCACCGGCTGGTCCGCCGCATGAACGATGTCATGTGTGCGCGGGAAGAAGCGCACCTCACCCTTCAACCCGGCAACCTGTTCCCCAGTGACCGACAAGACCAGCGTTTCGCCGCGCTGGCTCAGACTGGCCTCACCATCGAATGCGTCTGGCAGACGCGCCATGGCCGCATTGATCATGTCCGCGCCACGCTGATCAGGCACCTGCGCCTGGCCGATCTGCACGGTCAGGTTCAGCGCCGCCTTTTCCGGCACGCAAATGTCTTCGCAGATCAGGAATTCAGCCGTGCCATCAAAAGCTATCCGCCCGCGCGCACCATCTGGAATGGTGACAGGAAAGGGCAGGACAACCGTGTTGGAATAGCCATAATCCATGATCTCGCCCGGCAGGATCGGAAGCAATTCCGGCACCGGCCAGGAAAATCCGCCAATCGCCTCGGCCGGAACGCCCAGACGCTCATTCCAGCGGATGGATGGAGGAATGCCGGCATCTCCGGCATTCTCCCAGTAGATGTGCCATTTCGGATCCATCTCGAAAGACAGGCCAAGCCAAATCGTTTCGCCCGGTATGGCGACGACGCGGTCAGAAACCAACTCGACACGGGCATGGCCACTGTCGACGGGTTGCGCCGAGGCCGTGGCGAGTGCCATGCCAAGCAAGACCATCAAGGCCGAAACCAGTCTTCCAATCATCGCCATGTGCGCACGCTCCAGTTTGTTTGGTCCTGCATATTGGAAGCTGCGCAAAATTGGAAACCTCCTCGCGGGCTTGTGACTGCCTTGTCGCAGGCATGAAAAAGGGCGGCCACGCCGGGCCGCCCTCTCAATCTTGTATTCCGGCCCATCAAGCCTGCTCAGCGGCCGCCTTCTGGCTCGCCGTCACGGCGCGGGTGATGATGCGTTGCCAGCCCAGCAGTGACACAATGTGTGCATAGATCGCCCCCAGCGCGCCATTGATACGCAGCTCATTGAACTGTGCCTCGCTAAGGCCGTTCAGCTTGGCTTCGTCAATCGCCCAATAGTCAGCAATTTTCTGTGGCTCTCCGGCTTCATTGCCTTCGGCATCGCGTGGCTGGAAGCTCACAGACTTCTCTTCGAACAGATTGTACTTGTCGATCAGCTTGACGAATTCAGCGGTCGAACGACGCTGGCGCTCGAATTCCTTGCAGAACTCAATCGCATTGTTGGTGAACTCGCTCGGCTGGCCATCCACGAACAGCGGCACTTCCGGCTGGTTGGTCACCATCGGGGCATCGCGGTCGACGCACAGCAGCAGGCGCTCGGACTTGCTGTCATTGGCAAACACGAACGGGTAACGACGCACGAATGCCGGCAGATAATAGTCGGGGTCAACCGTACCATCTTCGCGCACGAACAGGTTCTCGTTCTGACGAACGCCCATCACCGCGACCGGGGTGCGATCCTGACCAACGAAAATGATTGGATAACAAATTGCTGCCATACCCAATTCATTGACAGTCACGGGAATGGCGTGAGCCGAACGCAGGAAATCGAACGGTTGGTCGATCTGCTTTACGCCCAGGCCAGCATGCTGTTCAGGTGAAAGCGGTTGAGGATTTTTATAGAAAAGAACATTACCGGACAATTCCGGAGATGCGTTAGTTGGAGTGTTTTCCACGGGTGTCTCCCCTTGATAGATTGGCGGGGTTTAACGGAAATGACATGGTCCCACAACAGGTAAGCGCGCAGGAGATGCAGCTGTTGCAAGAGTTTCATGAATCCCCCCCGCCCCGGCACCGCGCCCATACCGGGTTCACAGCCTTGTGCATCGGCCTGGCGCTCAGCCTCGGACTGACCGCCTGTGCCCCGTCCAGCGACACCCCGCGGCTTAACCGCAAGACGCTGGCCCAGGCCAATGCCATCCTTGAAGACATCAGCCGCAGCGAGCTGGCCATGTCGCCAGAACTGGCGAGCCGACTGGGGGCAGAGCAGGACAAGACCGGCACGACATCGGCGCGACTGGATGACCATTCTCAGGCTGGATTTGAACGTCAGCGCCTGGTTAGGATCGACCTGCTGGGTGAGCTTGAGCGCCGCCCCCTATTGCCACCCGACCAACCGGTCGCCAAGGATCTTGTTGTCCTGGCCGACGCCTATGCCCGCCTGGTGCGACTCCAACAGATCGGGCATGGCCGCCTAACCCTGGCCGACGCCCGCCCCTATGCGCTTGACCCGTTCAGCGGCATCTGGATCGAAGGCCCGCAACTGATTGCCAACGATCATCGGATCGACACGCTCGATGATGCAGAGGCCTATGTCGCGCGCTTGCAGGCCCTGCCCGATGCCATCGACGATACCCGCCGGCGCCTGCTGGCCGATGCCGAGGCCGGTCTGACCCCGCCGCCTGCCCTGCTGCACCAGACCCGAACCCAGCTCGCGGCCCTAATGGCAGACAATGGCACTGGACTGGCCCCACTGGAACAGACCCTGCGCAACCTGACACAAAGCCTGCCGGATGTTTCCCGCTCAGATTTCGAAGCCCTGATGGCAGCGGCCGACCAGGCCGTCCAGTCGGACCTGATGGCCGCCTATCTGCGCTTGGATGAGACGCTCGAAGCCCTCGTGGTTGAGGCCCCGGCCCAGGCCGGGCTCTGGGCCCAGACCAATGGTCATGAAACCTATCTCGCGCTGATTGACTGGCAGATTGAAAATCGCCAAACGCTTGATGATCTGCACCAGGACAATATTGACGCCGTTCTGGCCCGAACGAGCGCCCTGCAGCGCGCGCTCGATGCGGCCAATGTCGCACCTGGTCCGCTCAACCAGCGCCTGGCTGAATTTCTGGTGCCGCCAGAGGATGCGCTCGCCGGTATAGACGAGCCCTCCGCCCCGCCTGTCCTGACAGGTCCGACTTACCAGGCCCGCGCCTTTGCCACCCCGCCTCTGTCAGGCCTGCGGGCTCTACCAGCCCGTCTGGACGCGACCCGCCCAGCCAGTCTTGTGCTCACGCGCCCGCAGCTCACCAAATGGCCAGCCCACCTCCACAATGCGTTGAAGCTCGAGGCCGACATCAGCCTGCGGGCGCCCTATGCAACACTGATGGGGCAACGCCGCACCGCCGCCAGAGCCCTGGCCACCTATCCCGCCATTCGGGCCGCCTGGCGCCTGTACAGCGCGGAACGCATTGCCGTATCGGCGCTCACCACGCCTCAGGAACAAATCGGTTTTCATCAGCTGGCCCTGATGCGCGCGGCCATGGCCGCTGCCGATACCGGCCTGCACCACCAGCGCTGGACTCTGGAGCGAACCACCGCCTACCTGACAGAAACCACAGGTCTGCCTGAAGCCCTGATGTACGAAGCAAGCCTGCGTCTGGCGGCCCAACCGGGCGAAGCCGCTGCCCGCATGCTGGCCTATCGAAAGCTGTCGGCCCTGCAGGAACGCGCCAGCCGCGTCCTCGGCCCCCGTTATGACGAGATCGGCTTCCAGTCTGTCCTGCTCGGCGACGGGCCACGCCCGTTCGCGCTAATCGAACACGATGTCGAAGCCTGGTACGAGGCCCGGCTCGGCAGCCCGTCCTAGGCGGCGAGCGCCACCGGTGACGTGTCACTGGCACAGACCGGGCTGAGACCGGCATCCAGATCCGCCAATGCATTGGCCCGGGCCTGCGGGTCGGTCTCACGCATCACGAAGACCGCACGGGCACCATAGCGCTCCGCATCAGCATAGGCCCAGATTGGCTGGACATCGTGCAGCCGCCCGCGCAGCGTCGCGAGTTTGACCACCCGCCAGCCAAACGGCCCCTGGGCTGCAAATAGAGCCACCCCGGCCTCGCGGGCCCAAGGTGCATTCGGGGCCATGCGTACAAAGCTGTAAGCGCGACCGGATTGTCCTCTGAACTTCATGTTTCGCATCGCATGTTCTCCCTGTGTTCTCATTCGTTATATTCGCTTTTTGTTCTCTTGCAAGAAATTTATCGTTAACAAGACCTTAACGACCCAACCCCGTAAGCGCCGTCACATGAAATCACGAATTCCAACAAGCTCTTGCCAGTTGGGAAAATTGGGTATAGGAGCTTTTGCTCACCCTTAGCATAAGGGTCTTTTGCGCTCTCCCCCTCTAATTTTTGAGGCCAGGAACTTGAAAGGACGGTTTGGCGCAACCATCTAATGCTCAGATTGAGCATAACAGGAGGTAGATTATGGCTCGCTTGATTGATTCAGGACCAGGATGTGCGACCCCAACCCCGCTACGTGCCGCCACAGGTGCCGAAGCGCGTGGTCTGGCCTATGACGCAGCTGTCAAGGCTGACACAGATCACCTCTACCCACTTGTCTCCGATTTCATCACCCCGATGGAATGGCCTGCCGTTGCGCCGCTCGTGGCTGAGATCAATCGTCTCAAGAAGCAGAAGAATGCGGTTATCCTGGCGCACAATTATATGACGCCTGACATTTTCCGCCTTGTCGGTGATTTTCGCGGGGACAGCCTGCAGCTGGCGCGCGAGGCGGCCAATGTCGATGCCGATATCATCGTCCAGGCCGGTGTGCACTTCATGGCCGAAACCTCGAAAATCCTCGCACCGGAAAAGACCGTTCTGATCTCCAGCCTCGAAGCCGGTTGCTCGCTGGCCTCATCTATCACGGGTGCCGATGTTGCCCTCATCAAGCAACGCTACCCGGACTATCCAATCGTCACCTATGTCAACACGACCGCCGACGTGAAGGCCGAATGCCACATCACCTGCACCAGCTCCAATGCTGCCCAGGTGGTTGAGGCGATCGCCGCTGAATGGAACACGGACACGGTGATCCTGGTCCCGGACCAGTATCTCGCCAAGAATGTTGCGGCCCAGACCGGTATCCGCATCATGACCTGGCCAGGCGCGTGCGAAGTGCACGAACTGTTCAGCGCCGATGATGTCGAGGCGATGCGCGAAGCCCATCCAGGCGTGATCGTTCTGGCCCACCCGGAATGCCCGCCAGACGTGCTCGAAGCGGCTGACTTTGCCGGCTCCACCGCTGCGCTGGCCAATTACGTCAAGGACAAGCAGCCGCCAAAGGTCGTCCTGCTGACCGAATGCTCGATGAGTGACAATGTCGCCGCCGAGAACCCGGACGTGGATTTCGTACGTCCGTGCAATCTCTGCCCCCACATGAAAAAGATCACGCTGGAGAACATTCTCGATTGCCTGATCGAGATGAAGCACGAGGTGACGATAGACGAAGACGTGCGCGTGCGCGCCAAGGCCGCCATCGATGCCATGCTGGCGCTGCCGAAAATGGCCTCGCCCCTCGCCTTCCGTACCGGCCTCAAGCCGATGGATATCGAGGTGATTTCGCCCAGTTGATGCCTTGCCGCTGCCACAACTGCATGGCTAGTATGAGGCATTGAAGTTCGGGAGAGAACCATGGCTGCCAGACCGATTGCTGCACTCATAGGCGCAATGGTCCTGTGCCTGCCCGCCCTGGGCGAGTCGAAAGACCCAACCGACCTGCTCGGATCATGGACCTTCCACACCAAGCCCTACAATCAGGGCCAGTGCGTGATGACCGGCACCATGCATCTCAGCCAGCACCCTGATGCCGGGCGCTATAGTTGCGAGCTGACGGCGGTTGAGGTCTGCACTATGTGGGGCCGTTCAGTCGTCTTGCAATCATGCCAGGCCAGCCGCTCTGGCTATCAGGTCTCGATCCGCTCGCAGATCACGGAAATGCTCGAATCCAAGACCGAGGGCCTGGTCTACGTGCCAGATAATTTCACCCTGACCGTGCAGGACAGTACCCGCATGTTCGGCGCGCTGGTCTCTGCGGCGATTGCCCCAGCCGAGTTCCGCCGCTCAGAACAGGGCATTTCCTGATGCGCGGCGCCCTGGCCATACTTCTGCTGATTGCGGCAAGCCCACAACCAGCCCTGGCCAAAAGCGATGAGGCGCGGATTGCCGGGCAATGGTCATTCACCGCTGATCTCGACGTCGATTGCAGCTTTGGCGGCACGGCCCACCTCGAACATGTCGGCGATGGCAAATATGTCGGCGAGCTGACCGCCCGCCAGAGCTGTGACCTGCTCGAAGAGGATTATCTGGTGCGCCAGGACTGCAAGGCCAGCTTGTTCGGCGACCAGGTCTCCGTACGTTGCCGTATTGTCGAGTTCATCAATGGTTTCGGGAGCGAGTTCTACTATCCGGACAATTTCACTTTGACGATTTCTTCTTCGACCCGGATGTACGGGGCGCTGGTCAGTTCGGGTGAAGCCAATCCGGCAGAATGGAAACGGGCCGAGGGGGGCATTTCGTGACAACACGTGTCGGGCCTGCGCCCGGGCATTACAGCGCGCCTGCTCCGGCGGGTGATGCGCGGATTCTGATTGTCGGGGCAGGCCTTGCCGGCCTGTTCCTGGCGCTGCGTCTGGCGCCGCGACCGTGCGCCATTATCTCCCCTGCTCCGCTGGGCCAGGCCGCC
>CBDUKI010000117.1:0-8295 GCA_965367765.1 uncultured Henriciella sp. | reverse complement strand
GGTTGCGGAAGTTGAACTTGGCCTGCGGCACCACTGAAGACACGATGCAGGCACGGATGTTCGAAATCTCCAGCCCCTCCATCGCCATCAGCGTCGACAGCCAGACGGCATGATCGTCAGCTGTGCGCGTCGGATCGGTTGAGCTACGCCAGCTGGCAACCCACTCATCGCCCTTGTGGAGCGCGAATACCGTGTTCGTGTTGCCAACATCAATTACCAGAAGCATCAGTCGATACGCCTTACCAAGTCTACGTCTCCTGCCCTTATGGTGTGCATTGCACCATTCGGCAATCGCATGATCAGCCCGCCATCCTCGGCCAGCCCCTCAAACACGCCTTCAAGGCGCGCATCTGGCGGGCCGGCACGGACTGTCTGGCCCAGGCCCTCAGCAACACCCTGCCAGGCGTTCAACAGACCGGGAAAGCCATCCCGGGCCTGCGCCAGGCGCTTGCAGAAAGCCGGACGCAGGGCCTCGAGCATATGTTCTGCGCTCAAGGCAAGAGGCGCGCCCAAGGTGTGCAGCGAACAGGTTGGCTGGTCAGCGTCCGGGGCCGTCTGCACGTTCAGCCCAATGCCGACGGCGATCCAGGTCACGCCGTTTGTCTCGCCGGACTCCACCAGAATGCCGCACATTTTGGCCCCATCAACACGCACGTCATTGGGCCATTTCAAGCGAAAATCGACATCCGGTAGCACGCTCTTGCAGGCATCATGAACGCTCAGGCCAGCGGCAAAGGGAATCCGCGCGGCGGCGCTCAGTCCGCCCGGCTCGGTCAACAGTGCCGTGGTGAACAGGTTGCCCGGCGGCGAAGACCAGCTGCGTCCAAGACGCCCGCGACCCGCGCTCTGGCTACGCGCCGCAATCCATAATGGTCCAAGCTCCCCTGCCCGGGCACGGCGGCGCACCTCCGCACTGGTGCTGTCAATCTCATCGTACCAGTAAACCGGTGCGCCGGGTGTCACGAGAGCAGGCTCGCAGCGGCTGACTTGGCCAGGTCCATGAAGGGCGAGGCGAAGATGAACAGGCCCAGGCTGGCCAGGGCGGCAACGATCACCGTTGAAGTCACCCAGCCGTCAACCGATTCAAAATCCTCAACCGGCTCATTGACCCACATGATCAGGATCAGGCGCAGATAGTAGCCAAACGCAATCACCGAACTGAGCACCAGGATGATGATCAGCGGCAACAGGCCCGCCGCCATACCGGCCTCGAACACGGCCAGCTTGCCCAGGAAGCCAAAGGCCAGCGGGAAGCCTGCAACCGAGATGATCAGAACGGACAGGGCAAGCGCCAGGGCTGGCTGACGCCGGATCAGGCCCGACAGCTCGTTGATATGCTCGACCATGCCGCCCTCACGACGCATTGAGAGGACGCCACCGAACAGGCCGAGCGAGGCAATGACATAGGCCGTCATGAAGACCAGAAGCGCCGCACCGCCCGCTTCTGCGCCAGCCGCCAGCGCCACCAGCGCGTAGCCCATATTGGCGATTGAAGAATAACCGAGCAGGCGCTTGAAATTGGTCTGTATCAGGGCACCAAATGCCCCGATCAGCATTGAAGCGCCTGCAATGATGGCAATGATCATCTGCCAGTTGCGCGCCGCCTCGACCTGCGGGAAAGCGGTAAACATGATGACGGCGAAGACCACCATGGAGGCCATTTTCGGCGCCGTGGCAAAGAAGGCGACGACCGGGCTGGGCGAGCCTTCATAGACATCGGGCGTCCACACATGCATCGGCGCGGCAGAGACCTTGAAAGCCAGGCCGGTAATGATCAACACCATGCCGAACAGGAAGCCGAGCTGCGGGTCAGCCGCGGCAATGGCCTCATAGGACGTGTCGCCGGAGAAGCCATAGACAAGCGAAATACCGTAGAGCAGCAGGCCGGACGCCAGCGCCCCGAGGACGAAATATTTCAGGCCCGCCTCTGCCGAACGCGGGCTGTTGCGGTGGAACGCGGCCAGCACATAGGACGATAGCGACAGCATTTCGACACCAAGATACAGGGTCATCAAGTTGGCTGAAGACAGAATGATGCCCATGCCGAGCGATGCGAACACCACCAGAAGGGCATATTCGTAGCGCTGCGTCTCATGGCGTTTCAGAAACCCTTGCGCCATCAGAAGCGCCAGCGCCGCCGAAGCGTAGGCAACCACTTTGGCAAAGTTCACGAACGGGGTCGAGATCACAAGGTCCTCGAACGCCCGGCCACCCGGCCAGTGCAGCGCCGCCAGGACAGCCGCAGCAACCAGCACGATCGCGCCCAGCGTGAACGAGACGGCATTGAAACGGTCTTTGAAGATAGCTCCCAGCAGCACGCCGACCAGGCCAGCTGAAGCTAGTAGCAGCTCCGGTGCGAGAGTGTTGAAAATCGCTTCCAGGTCAAACATTGGGGCTTATCCTCCGACCAGTTTGGCCAATGCGTGTAGGGCCGAGCCCTGCGTCACATCAAAAATCAGGTTTGGCATCACGCCGAGCAGAATGGTCCCGACAGCCAGCGGCAACAGGCAGATCAGCTCTTTGGCATTGACGTCCTTGATATCGTCGAGCGCCGGATTGGTGACCTCACCAAACACCACGTTGCGATACAGGGTCAGCATATAGATGGCTGAGAAGATGACACCCAGTGCGGCACCGGCCGCAGCCCATGTCGAAGCCTGGAACGTGCCGACCATGGTCAGGATCTCGCCGACAAAGCCAGACGTACCCGGCAGGCCGACATTGGCCATGGTGAACAGCATGAACAGGCCAGCATAGATCGGCATTTTCGAGACCAGGCCGCCATAGGCGGAGATGTCACGTGTATGCATGCGGTCATAGACAACCCCGACGATCAGGAAGAGCGCGCCGGAAATCAGGCCGTGTGAGAGCATCTGGAAGATCGCGCCCTGCACACCAACCTCTGTGAACGAGAAGATGCCAAGCGTCACGAAGCCCATGTGAGCGACAGAAGAATAGGCGATCAGCTTCTTCATGTCGGTCTGACGCCAGGCAACCAGCGAGGCGTAGACAATCGCGATCACCGACAGGGTGAAGACGAAAGGCTGGAACAGCACACTGGCATCCGGGAACATTGGCAGCGAGAAACGCAGCATGCCGTAGCCCCCCATTTTCAACAGCACCGCCGCCAGGATAACCGAGCCGGCGGTCGGGGCCTGCACGTGCGCATCCGGCAGCCAGGTATGGACCGGCCACATTGGCAGCTTCACAGCGAACGAGGCAAAGAAGGCCAGCCACAGCCAGGTCTGCGCGCCGCTGGCAAAATCAAAGCCTTCCAGCGCAACAATATCAGACGTGCCCGCCGTCAGGTACATGTAGACCACGGCGGCCAGCATGAAGAGCGAGCCAAGCAGCGTGTAGAGGAAGAACTTGAACGAGGCATAGATCTTGTCGACCCCGCCCCAGACACCGATGATGATGAACATCGGGATCAGGCCTGCTTCGAAGAAGACATAGAACAAGACCAGATCGAGTGCACAGAACACCCCGATCATGAAGGTCTCCAGGATCAGGAAGGCCGCGACATATTCGATCAGCCGGGTGTTGATCGAGTTGAAGCTGGCGATCAGGGCGATCGGGGTCAGGAATGTGGTCAGCAGGATCAGCAGGATCGACATGCCATCGACGCCAAGCTTGTAGCTGATGCCATCATACCACTTGAACTCTTCAACCAGCTGATAGCCATTGGCCGTCATGTCCATGCTGAAGAAAGCGGCCAGGGAAACCAGGAACGTCGCGACCGAGAAGATCAACCCGGCCCAGAGGACGCGCTGGTCATTGCTGCCTTCATTTGACTGGCCCTTGGTCAGCGCCTGAACCAGCAGGATCAGAATGGCCCCGGCCAGCGGCAGGAACGTCACTGCGGATAGAATCTGGAAATCCATCAGCCTGCGCCTCCATTGCGCCAGAACAGTATCGCACCGAAGATCAGGGCCGCGCCGATGATCACGAATGCATAGTGATAGAGATAGCCGGTATGCATGGCCGACAGGCGTCGCGAGCCCCAGCGCACAAGGCTGGTGACGCCGTCCGGGCCGAGCCGGTCAATAAACTTCTTGTCGCCCTTGGAGAACATGTTGCCAAGCCAGGCTGAACCCTTGACCAGGGTGGCGTTGTAGATCTCGTCAAAATACCACTTGTTGTAGAACAAGTTGTACAGAGGGCCGCCACTGTCGGCGAGTTACTTGCCGAAGCCACGATTGAACAGATAGGTGAACGTGGCAATCAGGAAGCCAATGAGCGTCACGATCAGCGGGGCCCAGAACACCCAGGCGTGTTCGGCCTGGTGCTTGATCTCGTCAATATCGTGAATGACGTGATTGTCGGCTGCCCGGTAGAGCGCGCCATTCCAGAAGGCCTCACCATGGTGGAACATCGGATTGTAGAACAGGAAGCCGGCAAAGATCGCCCCAAGGCTGAGCAGCGCCAGCGGGATCAGCATGACCAGCGGCGATTCGTGCGGATCACCACCATGGGCATGGTGGTCATCATGGCCGTGGGCTTCATCATGGTGATGCTCAACCTCAGCGCGCGGGCCGTGGAAGGTCATGAAGATCAGGCGCCATGAATAGAAGCTGGTCAGCAGCGCCGCCAGGATACCCATGCCAAAGGCGAAGGTCGCAAACGGCACACCTGCCAGTGAGGCCGAGAAGGCGCTCTCGATGATCGCATCCTTGGAGAAGAACCCAGAAAAGCCGTAAACCGTATGCGGGATGCCGAGGCCGATAATCGCGATCGTGCCAATCAGCATGGCGCCATAGGTCAGCGGCATGAAACGCGCGACACCGCCCATATTGCGCATGTCCTGCTCGTGATGGTTGCCGTGAATGACAGACCCGGCCCCGAGGAAGAGCAGCGCCTTGAAGAAGGCGTGGGTGAACAGGTGGAACATGGCCGCTTCATAGGCGCCGATACCAGCGGCGAAGAACATGTAGCCGAGCTGCGAACAGGTCGAGTAGGCGATCACCCGCTTGATGTCATTCTGGGCCATGCCGACCGTAGCGGCATAGATGGCTGTAACCGCTCCAACCAGGGCAATCATCGCCGCCGCATTTGGCGCATATTCATAGATTGGCGAGACAAGGCAGACCAGGTAGACGCCTGCGGTCACCATTGTGGCGGCGTGGATCAGCGCCGACACTGGGGTTGGGCCTTCCATCGCGTCGGGTAGCCAGACATGCAGGAAGAACTGGGCTGACTTGCCCATGGCGCCAATGAACAGAAGAACGCCGATGACTTCCAGTGCCGGCAGGTCCATGCCAAGGAATGGCATGACCAGCTCGCGCACCGCACCAGGCGCCGCGAGCGCCAGCGGTGTGACAACATCATTGTGGCGAATGGCCCCGAGCACGGTCTCGAACTCAACCGAACCGAAAATCAGGAAGACGGCCATGATGCCGAGCGCCAGGCCGAAATCGCCGACCCGGTTGGTCACGAAGGCCTTGATCGCAGCGGCGTTCGGCGCATCCTTGGTGTACCAGAAACCGATCAACAGATAGGAGGCAAGCCCCACACCTTCCCAGCCGAAAAAGAGCTGAATGAAATTGTCCGCTGTCACCAGCATCAGCATGGCAAATGTGAACAGGGACAGGTAGGAGAAGAAGCGGGCACGATGCGGGTCATCGGCCATATAGCCCCAGCTATAGAGGTGAACGAGGCCGGAAACGCTGGTAATCACCGCCATCATGACGATGGACAGGGCATCGACGCGGATCGCCCAATCCGCCTTGAACTGGCCGACATCGATCCAGGTCATCAGCTTGATGATATGCGTCCCGGCCTGGTGGGCCGCTTCGCCCGCGCCATGCGCATCAACCGCGCCGTGGGCTTCGCCACCAAATGTGTAACCGAACAGCTGCATGACTGACAGGATACCGGCCAGGCCAACCGTGGCCGTGGTCACCAGCATCGCCCCGCGATCACCGATAAAGGATTTCAGCAGGCCAGCGATCAGGGCCGCAAGCCCCGGTCCCAGCACGATGAAGAGAAGGAAATTATCCGCTAACATGCTCTTGCCCCTATCCCTTCATCAGGTCGACGCTCTCGACCGCGATATTGCCGCGATTGCGGAAGTAAACGACGAGAATGGCCAGGCCGACAGCCGCTTCAGCCGCCGCCACGGTGAGCACCAGCATGGCAAAGATCTGCCCCTGGATCGTGCCCGAGAAGACCGAGAAGGCGACGAGGTTGATATTCACCGACAGCAGGATCAGTTCGATCGCCATCAGGATCACGATGATGTTCTTGCGGTTCACGAAAATCCCGACAACGCCGATCGTGAACAGGATCGCGGAGACCATCAGGAAGTGGTTGATCGTCAATGCACCCATGGTCAGATTCCCTTGCCTGGTTCGACATGCACCGCTTCGGTGGCGTCTTTTCTGCGACGTGCGGTCTGTGCTGCCACGCTCTGGCGCTTGATGCCGGTGCGATAGCGCAGGGTCAGCACGATGGCACCAATCATGGCGACGAGAAGGATCAGGCCGGCGAGCTGGAACAGGAGGACATAGTCGGTGTACATGACCTGTCCGATGGCCTCGACATTGCTGTCAGCGCCCGGCGCAGCGTCGAATGTCGCCTGGTGGTTCCCCTCGCGGGCAAAGCCAGCCAGCGCGATTTCGGCGATGAAGATCAGGCCGATCAGCATGGCAAACGGCCAGTAGCGTAGCGAGCCCTGTTTCATCTCGACGAAATCGACATCGAGCATCATCACCACGAAGAGGAAGAGCACCGCAACCGCGCCGACATAGACAACGACAAGCAGCATAGCCAGGAATTCCGCCCCGATCAGGACAAGCAGTCCGGCTGAGGTGAAGAAGGTCAGGATCAGCCAGAGCACCGAATGCACCGGGTTGCGCGCCATAATGACAGCGAGCGCCGATACGGTCACAATGGCCGCGAATATGTAAAAGGCGATCAGTTCCACGGCTTAAAGCCCCTATTCCTCTCCAGCGTGCCGGTCGGCACACCCCAATTTGCGCGCCTAGCGATACGGCGCATCCAGTTCCAAATTCTTTGCGATCAGGCGTTCCCAACGGTCGCCATTGGCCAGCAGACGGGCCTTGTCATAGTACAGCTCTTCACGTGTCTCTGTGGCGAACTCGAAGTTCGGCCCCTCGACAATGGCATCAACCGGGCAGGCCTCCTGGCAGAAGCCGCAATAGATGCACTTGGTCATGTCGATATCGTAGCGCGTGGTGCGGCGCGAGCCATCGTCACGCGGCTCGGCCTCAATCGTAATCGCCTGGGCCGGACAGATCGCTTCACACAGCTTGCAAGCAATGCAGCGCTCTTCACCGTTGGCATAACGGCGCAGTGCATGCTCGCCTCGAAAGCGCGGGCTCAGCGGGTTCTTCTCGAACGGATAGTTCACGGTCGCCTTGCGGCGCGTCATCTCACGGATGCCAAGCCAGGCGGCTGACAGGAAGTCAGTCAGCAGGATACCGCGGATCGTTTGGGCAATGCTCATGTGATCACTCCGTATAGGGCCACATCCCCGGCAATGTCGCCAAGCATGTAGAGGGGCGGATAGACAACCTTCAACGGCATGGAAGCCAGGACCATTATGGAGAAGACGCCGAACATCATACCTGCGCCCCTGAATAGACGACATAGCCGCCAACAATGACCACCGCAGCAAGCGCCGTCGGCAGGAAGATTTTCCAGCCCAGACGCATCAACTGGTCGTAGCGGTATCGCGGCACAATGGCCTTCACCAAGGCGAACAGGAAGAAGAAGAAGACCGTCTTGGCCATGAACCAGGCGACATGGCCGAGATTGACGATCCATTCCGGGAACTGGTTGACGAAATCAGACCCGAACGGGACGAGGCCGTGCCAGCCACCGAAGAACAGGATGACCATCATCGCGCACATCAGCACGATGTTGAAATACTCACCCAGCATGAACAGCAGATAAGGCGTCGAAGAATATTCAACCTGGTAACCGGCAACCAGTTCTGATTCCGCTTCTGGAAGGTCGAATGGCGGGCGGTTGGTCTCAGCCAGGGCCGAAACGAAGAACATGAAGAAGGCCACAACCATGACCGGGAACATCAGGATATTGTTGAAGCTGAGAATATGCCAGGTCCAGAAACCGCCGCCCTGGTGGGCAACAATGTCTGACAGGTTCATCGAGCCGACCAGCAGGATGACATTGATGATGATCAGGCCGATCGACACCTCATAGGAAACCATCTGCGCCGCCGAGCGCAGCGAGCCGAGGAACGGGTATTTCGAGTTCGAGGCCCAGCCGCCCATGATGATGCCATAGACACCAAGCGAGGAAACCGCGAAC
>CBDUKI010000116.1:0-8408 GCA_965367765.1 uncultured Henriciella sp. | reverse complement strand
GCGCGCCGGCACGGGCGGCTCGATCACGCGGATGCGTGCCCCGGCCCGGCCAAGCGCTGCTGCTGCGCTGAGACTGGTGGCGATCGGCAGGCCAGCAAAGGCGATGTCACCGGCCAGCGGGTCATTGGCGGCGGGCGGGGTCGTTGTGTTTTCGGCGACGCGCACCGGGATCGACACATGGAACACAGTGCCATGGCCTGGCGCGCTGGCGATTGAGACCGTGCCGCCGAGGCTCTGGCAGAGGCGGTTGACAATGGCGAGCCCGAGCCCGACGCCGCCATCCTTGCTGGCATCCTCGGCCTGGGTCTGGCGGAAGGCGTCGAAGATGCCCTGCTGGGCCGTCTGGCTCATGCCGGGGCCGGTGTCATAGATACGATAATGCAGTGCTCCGTCGGTGTACTCACAATCGATCAGCACGGCGCCGCGCGGGGTGAATTTCAGGGCATTGCCAACCAGGTTGAACAGGATCTGGCGGATCTTGCCAGCATCGCCAAGCAGGGCGCGGGGCAGCCCGTCATGGGTCCGCAGAGCGAGGTCAAGGCCGCTGGAATGGGCGCGCGGGGCAAGCAGTTCAGCCACTTCCTGGGCCAATGTCGATGGGGCGAACGGTTCGTCTTCGATCTCGATCTTGCCAGCATCCAGACGGGCAAAGTCGAGAATATTGTTCAACAGGTCGAGCAGGCGCGCACCAGACGAGTGGATCGCCTCGACATATTCGCGCTGCGCCGGGTCCAGTTCCGTCTCCAGCAACAGCGACACGGTTCCGAGAATCCCGTTGAGCGGGGTGCGGATCTCGTGGCTGGTTGTCGCCAGGAAGGCCTGTTCCGGGGTCAGGTCGGTCGAATCGTCAGTCATGTAACCGTCCTGCCATAAAGGGCTGAGGATTCATTTAACGCGCCAGCGCGTCGGCTGAAACACCTGCGGCCTCGCCGGGCGTGCGGCGACGATAGGACAGCGCCTCGGCAACGTGAATGCGCCTGACACCATCGCTGCCGTCAAGGTCGGCTATCGTCCGCGCCACTTTCAAAACCCGGTGATAGGCGCGCGCCGACAGGTTCAGTTTGGTCGCGGCATCGGCGATCAGCGCTTGGCCGCCCTGGTCAGGCTGGGCAACCCGTTCCAGCGTCGGCCCGTCAGCATCAGCATTGATCGCGCGCCGGGACGTATCCGTCATATCGCGATAGCGCTCGGCCTGGCCATCGCGCGCCGAGCGTACGCGCGCCGCAGCTTCGGCTGTGCCTTCAACTGGCGGGGGCAGGGTCAGGTCTATTGCGGTGACGGCTGGCGTGTCGTGAAACAGGTCGATCCGGTCGAGGAAAGGGCCAGACAGACGCGCCTGGTATTGCTGGGCACAGCGCGGCCCCTTGCGACAGGCCCCGTCGCCAGCCCCACCGCCGCACCGGCACGGGTTCATCGCCGCAACCAGCTGGAAGCGGCTGGGATATCTGACATGCCGGTTGGCCCGCGAAATCGTCACTTCACCATCCTCCAGCGGTTGGCGCAGGCTATCGAGCACCTGGGCGCTGAACTCCGGCAATTCATCGAGGAACAGGACGCCGTGATGGGCCAGCGAGACCTCGCCCGGGCGCGCTTTGACGCCGCCGCCGACCAGCGCCGCCATGGAGGCCGAATGGTGCGGCGAGCGGAAGGGCCGGGTGCGTGAGAGCTGCCCGCGCTCCAGCTGGCCGACCACAGACTGGACCTGGGAAACCTCCAGCAATTCCCGCGCGGTCAGCGGTGGCAACAAGCCCGGCAGGCGCTTGGCCAGCATCGACTTTCCAGAGCCGGGCGGGCCGCAGAATAACAGGTTATGGCCGCCAGCCGCAGCGATCTCAAGCACGCGCTTGGCCCCTTCCTGGCCTTTGACATCGCGCAGGTCCGGCACCGGGCCCGCCTTGGCCAGTTCACCGCGTGGCGGGCAGGAGAGCGGGGTGCGCCCGGAAAAATGGTTGATCAGCGAGATCAGGTTCGGTGCGGCGAGGTTGCCCTCCCCCGCCCAGGCCGCTTCCGGACCGCAGACCAGCGGACAGATCAGCCGCAGGTCAAGCTCCAGCGCCTTCATCGCCGCAGGCAGGACCCCAATCGTCTGGCCCAGCTGGCCATCCAAAGACAGCTCACCCAGCGCAGCATGTCCATCCAGGGCATCACCGGGAATGATCCCCATGGCGGCCATGATGCCAAGGGCGATCGCGAGATCATAATGGCTGCCTTCCTTGGGCAGGTCGGCTGGGGCGAGATTGACCGTGATCCGCTTGGGCGGCAGGGCCAGGCCAATGGCGCTGAAGGCCGCCCGTACACGTTCGCGGCTTTCACCCACCGCCTTGTCAGGCAGGCCGACAATCATGAAGCTGGGCTGGTTGCCACCGGCAATATGGACCTGCACGTCGACCGGCTGGGCCTCAATGCCTTCGAACGCAAAAGTCGAAATCCGTGCCACCATGCCCCAGTCCCCATCTGCCTTGTGCTTAGCCATAACAGAAGAACTGGAACAAATAAAGAACAAATTTGGATCTGGAGTCCTGCGTCGCCAAGCCGTGCCGGATCGCCTATATCCGCTCTGGATACGGGAGATCGCCATGGCGGAGAAATTTCAGGTTGAGGCAATTGGCTGGGTTCGCTCAAGCCGCAAGGCGGCGCTCGATGATGACTGGGACAGCGTCACCGCCTCGATTGAGCTGGATACCGCGCAGTTCGACCGCCAGGCCATGGCGGGGCTGGATGCGTTTTCCTATGTCGAGGTGATCTTCCTGTTTGACCAGGTCGATCCAGAGGACGTGCAACGCGGCGCGCGCAGGCCGCGTGGCAATCCTGACTGGCCCGAGACCGGCATCTTTGCTCAGCGCGCGCGCAAGCGCCCGAACCGCATCGGTTCAACGATTTGCCGGATTGTCGCGGTTGACGGCACACGCCTCTATGTTGCCGGGCTGGATGCGATTGATGCCACGCCCGTGCTCGACATCAAACCGGTGATGCAGGGTTTCCTGCCGCGCGGCGACGTTGCCGAACCCGACTGGGCCCGGCAATTGATGCGTGATTACTGGTAGCGGCCTTAAGGCGTCAGGCGGATAATCTCGTCAGCATCGTCATCTTCCGATGCAGCCGGTTCTTCATCAAGGATGGACGAGTTGACTTCCGGTACGGCGTCCAGACCAACTGTGCTTGGCAGGTCTGACGGCAGATTGAAGCTGTCGCTGGCGGTCCCGTCATAATCCCCGGGAATGGCGAGGTTGAAGCCGTCATCGGCCACTTCGCCAGGGCCTTCACCGGGGATCATCAGGTTGAAGCCGTCATCAGCAGACGCCTGGGTCAGCTCAAGCGATGCCTCGGCTGGCGGTGTGTCCACGCTGGGGGCTTCGGTCGTAGACTCCGAACAGGCCGCGCCTGCCAGGGCCAGCGCAATAACGGACGCAAATGATAAGGCTTTCATGTTCATGTCTCCGAGTTTGTCCTGTCTAGGCTTGGCTGGCAAGCTTGGCTTGCACAACATCCCAGAACATCGCGGCTGGATCGCGGCCTGTAAAGATGCGCACTTGCTGCACCCCGGTTGGTGAGGTGTTGTTGACCTCCGTCAGCCGCCCGCCAATCACGTCAATCCCGACCAGAACCTGCCCACGGGCCTTCAGTTCCGGGCCGATAGCGCGGCAGATGGCAAGGTCGGCTTCACTGAGGTCGCTTGGTTCGGCGGTGCCGCCGACGGCCAGGTTCGAGCGTGCGTGACCCTTCTGCGGAATGCGATTGAACCCGCCAACAGGCTCGCCATCGATCAAGATGATTCGTTTGTCGCCAGCCGCCACAGCAGGCAGGAAAGCCTGCACGATCAGCGGCTCGTGCGTGCGGCCCAGAAACAGGTCGACCAGCGGTCCGAAATTGTTATCGCCCGGCTTGATGTGGAACACGTCACCGCCACCAAAGCCGTAGAGGGGTTTGACGATGACATCCTTGTGGGTGTCGCGGAAGGCGGTCATCGCCCGCTTGTCGCGTGAGATCAGGGTCGGCGGCATGAACGCCTCATGCGCCAGCGGGAACAGCTTTTCCGGGCCGGAGCGGACATGTTCAGGATCATTGAGCACGAGCGTATCGGGCTTGAGCAGTTCGAGAATGTGGCAGGCGGTGATATAGCCCATGTCGAAGGGCGGATCCTGACGCATCAGGACGACATCAATGTCGCTGCGCAGGTCGATATCTGTGCGGGCGCCATAGATCGCCGGGTCGCCGGCCACGCGTTGCACCTTCAGGGGCCGCGCCCAGGCGCTGATCCGTCCGGCATTATAGGTCAGGTCGGCGGGTTGGTATTCGAACAGGTCTGCCCCGATTGCCTGAGCGGCTTCGGCCAGCGCAAATGTCGTGTTGTGATCGACATTGGCGGTGTCGAGCGGGTCGGTTTGGATGGCTACGCGCAGGCTCATGCAGGCTCCTTGTTCGTCAACAGGCCCCTATATGTGGGTGCTCGTCAAGGAATGGAAGCAAGCCGGGAAATTTTGTCTGACCGTCAGCCGCCTGGCCCACCGGCCAGCTCGTTCGGATTGTAGTCAGCTGGCACGCCGGGGCGATACGCGACGATCTCGCCGCGCGCATCACGCAGGCGCATGTATGAGACAACCTGTTTCACGCCGCTGGCATAGCTTGCTTCCTCGGCGGCTTTTTCCAGTTCTTCCTGGTCGCGCACAATCCCCATCAGGTAGACGACGCCGCCATAAGTCTCGACATTGATGTTACGCGCCTGGACGCTGCTCGAACCGAGCAGGCGCGCGCGTACCTTGGCCGAGATGAATTCATCAGAGGCGTTCGCGAAGAAACCGCCCGGCGCTTCGATCTGGATTTCATTGGCGACATCGCGGGTGCGTTTGGCCGACCAGGCCAGGCTCTCGGCTTTGACCCGCAATTCCGGTGTCGAGACCCGGCCCGACAACAGGACAAGGCCACCGGCAACCTCAACATCGACTTCCCCCATTCCGCCGTGCGACAGCAGCTTTGACTTCACTTCCGTTGACACGGACGCATCATCTATGGCTTCGCCGAATGTGCGTTCCTGCGAGGCGGAGACGGCGGCTGTCCCAGCCGCACCGACGGCGGCAACCATGCAGCCGGAAATCAGTGGAAATGTTGCGATAAGCGCGAGGGTGGAGGCAAGGCGAGCCATCGGGACTCCTGTACTCTAATCAGTGGATAGGCTTCGCGTATGGCTATTGCCGAGTTGGGGCGAGATTAGGGCCGCCAGAAATCTTTATGATGGCGCGGCCACCCAAATGGCTGGACCGTAACCAGGTCATAGCGCCAGTCAGAAGCTGACAGGGCTGGGCGACTGGCCATCCACAGGTCTGCAGCGCGCGCGATGCGCTGCCAGTTGCGCAGCGAGACGGCTTGACGGGCACTGTCCAGATTGCGGCGCTGCTTGACCTCGACAAATGCAACGACCTGACCGCGCCGGGCCACCAGATCAATCTCGCCACCGCCATTGCGCACGCGCCGCGCGAGAATGCGGTAACCCTTCAGTCGCAAATGCAGGGCGGCCAGCGTTTCGGCCCGTCGTCCACGCCGTTCGGCCCGCTGGCGGTCGGCGCGGTTCGGCCTAGCCATCCTTCAGCGCCAGCCCGCGTTGATAGGCCTCGCGCCGGGCAATGCCCAGGCGATTGGCGACGCTGGTGGCAGCCTGCTTCAGTGGCATGGTCTGCAGCGCTTCGGCCAGGGCTGCGTCCAACGTATCGGCATTGACCGCCTCATCCTGCGGGGGACCAACCAGCACCACGATTTCGCCCTTTGGTGGCCCGGCCTCGCGATAATGGTCGGCCAGCGATTGCAGGCTGGCGCGCCGGGTTTCCTCGAACAGTTTGGTCAGTTCGCGCGCCACAGCGGCTTCGCGTTCCGGGCCCAGCGTTTCAGCAAGGTCCGCCAGACTGGCAGCGAGACGCGGGCCGCTTTCATAGAAAACCAGCGTTGCCGGCACATTGGCGAGCAGGGCAGCTTCCTTGCGCCTGGCCCCGGCCTTGGCCGGAAGGAAACCACAGAACATGAACCGGTCGCTTGCGAGGCCGCTGGCAACCAGTCCGGCCAGCAGGGCCGAGGCACCGGGTATCGGCACCACCTTGAGGCCGGCATCCAGCACCTCACGCGCCAGTTTCCAGCCCGGATCGGAGACCAGTGGCGTCCCGGCATCGGAGGTCAGGGCGATCGCCGCCCCATTGGCCAGCTTGTCGAGAATTTCCGGGCGTCGCCTTGCCCCATTATGGTCAGGATAGGGGCTGAGTTTGGCACGAATGTCGTGCGCATCTAGCAGCCGCCGGGCGACGCGCGTGTCCTCGGCCAGCACTTCGTCGGCGGCCCGCAACGTATCAAGCGCCCGCAGGGTGATATCGCGCAGGTTGCCGATCGGGGTGGAGACGACATACAGACCGGCATCGAGCGGTTGCGCCGCGCGGTTGCCAGACTTAGACTCGCTAACGGGACGATTCATGTCGGCCTCGTCAGGCGTATTGGAAGAAGGTTTCTTGGATGACATCACGACCAGCATCGCGCGTTGCAGCACTCACGCCAAGCCTGTTTTTCGCAGCTTTCATGATCCTGGCCGGATGCGCCACCCAGTCGAACGGGCCGATTGCGCCGATCTCGACCGGCGATCCGCGGGTTGATCCGCAACCCGGCGACAGCCCGCACGGCATCATCGTCAATGAAGGCGATGTGATTGACGACATCACCACCCCCGTCGAGCAGGACTATACCCCGCCGCACATGGCTGGCCGCGATATCATCCGCGCCGGGGTCATGCTGCCTTTCTCGGACCGCCGGGACAGTGTCCGCGCCCAGGCCGAAGGCATGCTGGCCGGGATCGAGCTTGCCCTGTTCGACCATGCGGGTGAGAATTTCGTCATCCTGCCCAAGGATACGCACGGCACGCAGGCAACGGCCGAAACCGCCGCCAGGGAGTTGGCTGATCAGGGCGCAAGCTTCGTGCTCGGGCCATTGTTTGGTGCCAATGTCACCACGGCTCGCGACGTCCTTTCCGGACGTGAGGAAGCTGAAGATGAAGGCGGCGCGCTGCTTGGCTTCAGCTTTGGTGGCAGGGATGTCTTCGAGGAGGCTGATGAACCGGCTGAATCGCAGATCCCGATCATCGCCTTTTCCAATGATGCCAGCGTGGCAGGTGGCGGCGCCTGGCTCGCCTCGGTCGCGCCAGAGGCCGAAGTCGCTGAAATCATCAATCATGCCTATCTCGCAGGCTATGACGAGTTTGCCTTCTTTGGCCCGGACACGTCGCTTGGCCTGCGCATCGAACGGGCCATGCAGTTCGAGGTCATGAACCAGGGGGCCTTCATGGTCGCCAGCCGTTTCTACCCGAGCAGTGAACCCAGCCCAGGCGAAGAAGCCGCCGCTTTTGCCAAGGCGGTGGAAGCCGCCGTCAAGCGTGGCAGCCGCGTCGCGGTTCTGGTGCCCGAGCGTGGCAATCGCCTGCGCCGTATCGCGCCGCTTCTGGCCTATCACGGCGTTGATACGCGGGTCGTGAAAATGCTTGGCCTTGGCACCTGGAACGATCCTGATATCTGGCGTGAGCCGAGCCTGAAAGGCGCCTGGTTCCCGGCGGCACCACAGCTGGAAATGGATGATTTCAAGCGCCGCTATGAGCGCCTGTACGGGCGCGAGCCATCATCTCTGGCGGCGATTGCATACGATGCCACGGCCCTGGCCATTGCCCTGTCTGCTGATGGCGAGATCACCACTGAGGAATTGACCAATCCAGACGGGTTCGCTGGCGTCAATGGCCTGTTCCGCTTCGGCTATGACGGCATCGCCGAACGGTCACTGGAAATCATGGAGATCGATCCGCTGGAAGAAGCCGGGGTGAAAACTATCCGGCCCGTGGCCAACAGTTTCACACCGTCAGTCGGCTAGGGCTTCGTGCAGGAATGACCAGGCGATCATTAGCTGGCCGCCATAATACAAGATCCAGACAGCCCGTGATGTAACCGCCCGGATCGGGGCCGACTTGTCCAATCGAAACAGGTTGAACGACAGGATCACGTCTGACGCGATGAAAGCGATGGCACCGACGCTGGCGATCCAGAATTGTGGCTGCATGCGCAAGGCGCCATTGCCCATCAACAGAATAATTATCGTATAGGCGATGACTGGCAGCCGCATCATCTTGTCGACCCAGGGGACGATATAGAACAGGAAGGCAGCCCCGCCCAAGGTCAGGATGACTTGCAGGGCCAGAATAAGGGGTGGCGTTTCCCAGGCCCCGGTCGCCCAGAACAAGACGACATAAGCGACATGGGCCGCGAAAAATGCTGCCATGCCGGGCAGAAGGAAGCGGTCTTCATCGTCCGCCGCGAGGAAGGCATCCCCAACGCTGCTCAGGGCCAGCGCCGCGACAAGCAGAAAGTTACCGCCTTCGAGGTGGGCCCAGAGGGCCA
>CBDUKI010000115.1:0-8417 GCA_965367765.1 uncultured Henriciella sp. | reverse complement strand
AGCAGTCCGGCGGCCAGCACGTTGGACGAGAGCCACATCAGAAGAGTTGATACGATCGACATGATGATGCCCAAGGTCAGAGCTTCTGCGCGTGGCACAGCTCCAGACGGGATCGGCCGGGTCGATGTCCGGCTCATCACAGCGTCAATGTCGGCGTCATACCACATATTGATCGCGCCCGCCGCGCCCGAGCCGAGGGCAACTGCCAGCACAGCAATCGCGGCCATGACCGGGTTCATGTGAACCCCCGTGACGCTCTGCGCGGCCACAAGGCCAACCAGGGCGGTAAACACCACCAGCATGATGATGCGGGGCTTCATCAGCTCAACATAGTCTCCCGCCGTGGCCGGACGGGCAGCAGAAGGTGTCTCAAGACTGGCGGCGCGTGTCATGTCAGATGCTCATCACTTCACTTGGACGGAAACAGCCCTTCGCGCAAAGTGCGCAAAGGGCCGTCCCGATTTGGTTTATATCCGAGTGGCCTAGTGGCCACCCTCCGTCTTGACGACAGGAAGTTCGTTGAACTGGTGGAATGGTGGTGGGGACGGCAGCGTCCATTCCAGCGTCGTTGCCCCCTCACCCCATGGGTTGGCGTCAGCCTTGCGGCGCCGGATGATGGATTCAACCAGGCCAACAAAGAAGATCAGCGTCGCCACCAGTGTCACCGCATAACCGAAGGACGAAACACTGTTCCACAGTGAGAACGCGTCCGGATAATCGATGTAACGGCGTGGCATGCCGTTAAGGCCGAGGAAATGCTGAGGGAAGAAGATCAGGTTCGAGCCGATGAACATCAGCCAGAAGTGCACATAGCCAAGCATCTTGTTGTACTTGATGCCGAACATCTTCTCGTACCAGTAGTACCAGCCAGCGAAGAGGCCGAAGACAGCGCCCAGTGACAGCACATAGTGGAAGTGCGCGACAACATAGTAAGTATCGTGCAGGGCATGGTCGATACCGGCATTGGCCAGGACAACACCCGTCACACCGCCAATGGTGAACAGAAAGATGAAGCCAATGGCCCAGACCATGGGCACTTCGAAATCAATCGAACCACCCCACATGGTCGCAATCCATGAGAAGATCTTGATGCCTGTCGGCACCGCGATGACCATGGTCGCCGCCACGAAGTAAGCCTTCATGTCAGATGGCATACCGACCGTGTACATGTGGTGCGCCCACACGATGAAGCCGATGACGCCGATGGACACCATGGCATAAGCCATGCCGAGATAACCGAAGATCGGCTTCTTGGAGAAGGTCGAGACGATATGCGAGACGATGCCGAAGGCCGGCAGGATCATGATGTACACTTCAGGGTGACCGAAGAACCAGAACAGGTGCTGGAACATGACCGGGTCACCGCCGCCTGACGGATCGAAGAACTGCGATCCGAAGTTACGGTCGGTCAGCAGCATGGTCAGCGCACCGGCCAGGACAGGCAGGGCCAGCAGCAGCAGAACAGCCGTGATCAGGATACCCCAGGCGAACAGCGGCATCTTGTGCATGGTCATGCCTGGTGCACGCATGTTCAGAATGGTCACGATGAAGTTGATCGCCCCCAGGATAGACGCAATACCGATCGTGTGGATCGACAGGATCAGCAGGTCCATGGATGGTCCCGAGTGCCCTGCCGTGCTCGACAATGGCGGATACAGCACCCAGCCGCCGCCAAAACCGTTCACGCCATTACCGCCAGGCACCATCATGGAGACGAGCGCCAGGCCGAAACCGAATACGGTCAACCAGAACGAGATATTGTTCATGCGTGGGAACGCCATGTCAGGCGCGCCAATCATCAGTGGCACGAACCAGTTTCCGAAGCCCCCAATCAGGGCTGGCATGACCATGAAGAAGATCATGATAAGGCCGTGATAGGTAATCACGACATTGTAGAAGCTCTTGGCTTTCTCGATGGCTTCCGGGCCTGCTTCGGCGCCGAAGAACTGCATGAGATGCATCATCGGGCCAATGCCCGGCTCTGCCAGCTCAAGGCGGATCAGGCCAGACAGCGTATAGCCGATGATGCCTGCAACCATTGCAAAGATCAGATAGAGCGTACCGATGTCCTTGTGGTTCGTGGAAAAGAACCAGCGCACAAAGAAACCAGGTTTGTGATCGTGATCGTCGTGACCGTGACCAACTGCGACTTCATCCATAGGCATGAATCTAATTCCTCAATCTTATTCGGCCATTGCGAGGCGGGTAACCTCTTCAACAGACGCGATTTGTTGCACGGTCGCCGTAGCGGCTTCTACATCTCCGGAACGCATCAGTTCAAGCCAGCGATCATACTGGGCCTGCGGCACAACGCGAACCTCAATCGGCATGAAAGCATGGTTCTTGCCGCAAAGCTCTGAACACTGGCCGTAGTAGACGCCCGGTTCGTTGACCAGGAACCAGCCCTCGTTCAGGCGACCTGGTACAGCGTCCATCTTGATGCCGAAAGATGGCACGGCCCATGAGTGGATGACGCGGTCAGACGTGGTCTGGTAGCGGATATAGCGGTTCGCCGGGATGACCATCGGATTGTCAGTGGCAAGGTAGCGCGGCTTTTCCGGGGTCGCTGGCGGGTCGGTCGGCAGGCCAAAGTGAATGGCGTTGGACACGTAGGAAATCGGATATCCATCAACGTCCAGCTCATTGGGATAGTGGTAGGTCCACGCCCAGTTGCCCATGCCCTCGGCTTTCACGGTGATCCAGTCCTGCTGGGCCGCCTCGATGAAGATATCAGGATTATCAAAGTCACCGCTCTGCGCAATCTGCTCCAGGTCAGGCTCGTTTTCCTGGTAGAACAGATTGGAGAAAGACGGTCCGGCAATCGCCACCAGAATGATCACCGGCACAACCGTCCAGACAATTTCAACCGCCGTGTTGTGGCTGAATTTGCGCGCCTGCGGGTTCGCCCGACGATTATAGCGCATGATCACGATCAGCAGCAGCGCGGTCACGAAAATCGTGATGATCGTGATGGCGATCAGCAGACCATTATGAAAACTGACCATACGCTCCATGATGCGCGTGGCAGGCTCTTGAAGCCCCAACGCACCGGGCGTCGGCTGGGATGCAAATGCTGGCAACCCCGCCAACAGTGCAGAAATGAAAGCAATTATGTAACGCAAGGAACACTCCATCCGATTTTGCACGAGCCATAGTTACAACACGAGCCGAGGTCTACCCGACGCATTCACAACACATAAAATGTCGCACTCACGTTCGCCTCTCTAGCGAGAACATGCTATATTACAAGCGTCGAGTTAAGAGGTGTGACAATGAATATTGTGAAGACCGTGATTGCCGTTGCAACGATCGCATTCCTATCACCTGTAGCATTGGCGCAGGTTTTCGTGATCGGAACCGGACTGGGCGGTGAATGCTACCAACAGACCCAACGTGATTACTCATCTTACGCCAGCGCAGAGCGCACATGTACCCGTGCCATCCGCGAAGAAACCATGACGCGCTCGAATCGCGCCGCAACCCATGTGAATCGCGGTGTCCTGCGCATGCGCAATGGCGATTATGATTCGGCGATAGAAGATTATTCTGAAGCGATCCGCCTGCAGCCAGATCTGGGGGCGGCCTACCTCAACCATGGCGCGGCCCTGATCTACCAGAAAGAGTTCGCCGCCGCGATTGCTCCACTCGACAAGGCGATTGAGCTGGAATCAAGCGACCTCTTCGCTGCTTATTACAATCGCGCCATCGCGCGTGAGCATTCAGGCGATGTGAATGGCGCTTATCAGGACTTCCTCAAGTCGCTTGAGCTGAAGCCAGATTGGGACCTGGCCGAGTATCAGCTCCAAAGGTTCAGTGTCGAACCACTAGAGGGCTAGTGCCCCGCCGCGCACCGGGCCGCCCGTAAGCTTTTCCACTGCAATGCAGGCAAATGGCTTGATTGAAGCGCTGGCAGGCTTCATCTAGCCAGAATGACCCAAACGCCCCTGCCCTTCGATCTTCGCCGCGCCGGAGACATTCTCGCAGACGCCACCCATCAGGCCGATGATGGCGACATCTATGTTCAACGCTCACGCTCGGAAAGCTTCGTTTTCGATGATGGGCGGCTGAAATCCGCATCCTATGATACGACTCAGGGCTTTGGCCTTCGTGTCGTCGCCGGTGAGGCGAGCGGAAATGCCCATTCCGGCGAGCTTTCTCTCGAAGCAATTTCGCGTGCTGCCGGCACCGCCAAGCAGGCCAAGCGGAATTACACCGGCCAGCTCGACACCAGTCCGGTGCCGACCAATCGCAAGCTCTATGCCCCGATCGACCCGACCGAGGCGCCTGACTTCACGGCCAAGACAGGACTTCTGGCCGAGATTGATGCCTGGGTTCGCGCCAAGGACCCGCGCGTTGTGCAGGTTTCGACGTCACTATCGGGCAGTTTCGAGGAAATCGATATCTTGCGCCCGGGTGGTGAAGCCTTTCACGATATTCGCCCGCTCGTGCGCCTCAACGTCTCGGTTACGCTGGAACAGAATGGCCGCCGCGAATCAGCGTCTGCCGGAGCCGGTGGCCGCGCCGCCTATGAAGAATGGATACAACCCGCGCGCTGGCAGGGCCTCGCCGAGCGCGCCCTGCGCAAGGCCTCGGTCAACCTGGACTCCATCCCGGCCCCAGCCGGTGAAATGGAGGTCGTTCTCGGGCCGGGTTGGCCCGCCGTCCTGCTTCACGAAGCCGTCGGCCATGGCCTGGAAGGTGACTTCAATCGCAAAGGCACAAGCGTCTATTCTGGCCGGATCGGCGAACAAGTGGCGGCCAAGGGCGTCACCGTGATTGATGACGGCACCATAGACGCGCGCCGCGGCTCGCTCTCCTTCGATGACGAAGGCACCGCCACGAATCGCACCGTGCTGATCGAAGATGGTATCCTGAAAGGCTATATGCAGGATCGCCAGAATGCGCGGCTGATGGGTGTTGCCCCAACCGGCAATGGCCGCCGCGAAGCCTATGATGCGACGATCATGCCCCGCATGACCAACACGATCATGCTCGGCGGCAAGGATGACCCGGACGAGATTGTCTCGTCGATCAAGCGCGGTATCTGGGCCGTCGATTTTGGCGGTGGCCAGGTCGATATCACGTCCGGCAATTTCGTCTTCCAGTGCACGGAGGCTTACCTGGTCGAGAACGGCAAGGTGGTCGCCCCGGTGAAGAACGCGACCCTGATCGGCCACGGTCCAACTGCGCTCGGCCAGATTTCCATGATCGGCAATGATTTTGCCATGGATGATGGCGTCGGCTCATGCGGCAAGGGCGGCCAGACCGTCCCCGTCGGCGTCGGCCAACCCACCCTGAAGGTCGGCGGCCTGACTGTCGGCGGCGCCGGCTAACCGCAAGCAGAAAACCCAATTAAAAAAGGCGGCCCGAGAGCCGCCTTTTACTTTTGCCTAATTGTGTCCCGAACGTTGCAGCTCGTCGGACATGCCAGGATGGCTGACATCATCCTGTTTCATCCAATTCTTGATGATCGGTGAAATCAGCAACATCACGACGCCAATGCCCATCGCGACATAGGCGACATTTGTGTAGACGCTTGCATAAGTCGCTTTCGCGGCTGCCACATTGGTAATCTGACCACCGATTGTCTCAGCCCCCGTTGTGCGCGCGATGACGCCAGCGAGATAATTAGACAGGCCGGAATACAGGAACCATGCACCCATCGTCATGCCAACGACGCGGGCTGGCGCCATTTTGGTAACGGCGGACAGGCCGACCGGCGACACCATAAGCTCACCCATCGTGTGGACCCAATAGATCAGGAAGATGAAGTAAACCGCTGTCAGCCCCGTTGACCCGGCTGCCGACATACCGGCGACCAGGGACAGGAAGCCAAGCCCCGCAAGGAAGACACCTATCGCAAACTTCACAGGCGTAGACGGCTCCAGGTTGCGCTTGGACAGAGCGATCCACATCCACGCGAAGATTGGCGCGAAGATCACGATATAGCCGGCATTCAGGAACTGGAAGACCGGCGTCGGCACGTTGATGCCGAACATCTCCTTGTTGACCAGGCGGTCTGTGAACAGCGTCAGCGAAGACCCGGCCTGTTCGAACAGCGCCCAGAACGGGATCTGCGCCAGAACAAAGTATATGGCCGCAAACATTCGGTTTCGCTCGGTTCCAGAAAGTTTAACGAAAGCATATGTAACCAAGCCAAAGAAAATCAGGATGCCCAGTATCCCGACGAATGATTCAGGGATGATTTCCGAGTTCATCACGATCAGCATCGCAATACCGATGACCAGGGCACCTGCCAGGTAGCAAGCCATTTCAACATTGATCGGCCCCAGGAATGACTTTTTCAAAACCTCTGGATTTGGCGGCTCAGCTTTCCCGTCGAGGTATTTCTGGCCCCAGATGAACACCAGAAGTCCGGCCAGCATACCGATGCCCGCCAGGCCGAAACCGTATTTCCAACCCCAGACGATCCCGATGATGCCGCAGGTGAGCGACGAAATAAGAGAACCGAGATTGATGCCCATATAGAAAATGGAGAACCCTGAATCGCGCCGTGGATCGTCAAACTCATAAAGCGACCCCACGATGGTCGAGATGTTGGCTTTCAAGTATCCGACACCGGCAATGATGAAGGCCAGTGAGAGGAACAGGATATTCGTATAAAGCGCCTGCTGCTCAACTTTCGTAGTGTAGTCGGCCTTGGCAATCGTGGCATAAACGGCGGCTGACGGCTCACGCTCGCTGTCAGCGTTCGCCAGGATCAGCATGTTTCCTGTATCAGCCTCAAACGTCACGCGACGCTCTGCGCCGTCATAGTCGATAAAGAGCTGGCGATTATCCCCGCGCCCTTCATGAGCGAGTTCGATCTCAGTGCCATTGGTAACGACATATTCCTTCGAGCCGCTGCCCTCGAAAGCCATGCCGAAGTGCCCGATACAAAGCAGGATCGCACCAAAAGTGACGGCTTTACGCTGACCGAGATATCGGTCCGCCAAGGTTCCACCAATGATCGTCATGACGTAGACCAGCGCCGTATAGGCGCCGTACATGATCGAGGACTTTTCGTCCGAGAACAGGAAGTGCTGGGTCAGGTAAAGCACGAGCAGGCCGCGCATCCCGTAATAGGAAAACCGCTCCCACATCTCGGTGAAAAACAGAATGGCCAGCCCTTTGGGGTGGCCAAAGAAACTTGTGTCACGCGGCGCCGATTTTTCCGTTCCGCCCATCGTTGTGTCCGTCAAAGAACCCTCCCAAGGATGCAATAAGCGCGCACAACACCACGCGTTGCCGGGGGGCTCAAGACATATTCTGCTGAATCTCGCAGGCGCGGTTCAAATTCCTGCCCTTAATAGGCATGTTCTTCGAACACTTTACTGACATCGCGGTTCCACGCGCCGTAATATTTTTCGAGTAACCGGTCGGCCGGGCTCATTCCGCTGGCAGCGATTTCATCCAGCTCAAGCAGGAAGCCGGTTTCATTGTCACCGGAAACCGACTGCCGGTCCCGCGTCTGCAGGCCGCTTCGGGCTATGGCGAGCACGTCCCTGGCCAGGTCCTGCAGGGTTCGTCCGCCCGGAATTGGCGTCTTCAGGCCCAGCACACGAACAGCCTGTCGCACTGATTCGCGTTCTGCCGCCGTCCAGTCCTTGACCAGATCCCAAGCCGCATCCAGCGAGGCATCTTCGTAAAGTATGCCGGTCCAGAATGCTGAGAACGCACATAGCATGTCCCAGGAGCCGGAATCCGAGCCACGCATCTCCAGAAAACGCTTCAGGCGCACTTCCGGGAAAATGGTCGACAAGTGGTCTTCGAAATCATCAATGGCCGGACGTTCACCAGGCAGGATGGGCAGCTTGCCGGCCATGAAATCACGGAAGCTGAGGCCAGACGCGTCCAGATACTGCCCACCACGGCGGACGAAATACATCGGCACATCAAGCGCATAATCGACATACCGCTCAAACCCGAACCCGTCTTCAAAGACGAAGGGCAACATGCCCGTGCGATCCGGGTCGGTATCTGTCCATATCTGCGAGCGATAGGACAGGAAGCCATTTGGCCGCCCCTCCATGAAAGGTGAATTCGCGAACAGCGCCGTACCCAACGGTTGAAGGGCCAGCGACACGCGGAATTTTTTCACCATGTCGGCTTCCGAACCAAAGTCGAGATTGCTCTGCACGGTGCAGGTTCGGAACATCATTTCCCGGCCAAGCCGTCCGACCTTCTGCATGTAGGCGCGCATGATCTTGTAGCGCCCCTTGGGCATCAATGGCGTGTCTTCCATCGTCCAGACGGGGCTGGCCCCCAGGCCGAGAAAGCCAATGCCCAGCGGCTCAGCGATTTCACGCACCTCGCGCAAATGCTGACCAACCTCGTTACAGGTCTGGTGAATGTGCTCAAGCGGGGCACCTGACAGTTCAAACTGTCCGCCTGGTTCCAGGCTGACACTCGCCCCA
>CBDUKI010000114.1:0-8480 GCA_965367765.1 uncultured Henriciella sp. | reverse complement strand
CAGAAGGCGACATCGAAGAAGAAACGGATGAACCTGTCGGGCCCGGCGCGTTTGTCAGCGAGGCAGCTCAGGGCCTGTCTGAGCTTGACCCGGAAGACGTTGAAGGCCCCGGCAAATCCGCCGCCGCCCAAGAACTGCGAGACATCGCACAGGAAAACCTGCCAGAGAACGCGCTTGAAAACCGCAGCGAGAATGCTGGCGGGGTTAACCGACCCGAAGCGCCTGAGCGCCCGGAAAAGCCTGAACGTCCGGAGCGTCCCGAACGCCCGGAACGACCAGAACGTCCGGAACGCCCCGGCCGCCCTTGATCTTCAGGCTTCACTAATCATTGCGCGGTCAACTGGCTTGGCCGCGCAATTTGTATGAGGAATAGGATATGCCCCTCCGCCCTTTGAAAACCACCCTTCTCGCCAGCGCTATAGTCGCGGCCTCTGCTCAGGTCATCGCGGCTGCTGATGACGATAACTTCAAGCTGACAGGCGGTGCCGAATTCTCCAGCGGCAGCTATGGCGCAGATGAAGATACCGATATCCTCTACCTGCCCATTACGCTCGCTTATGAGACTGATACCTTCCGGTTCAGCGCCTCGACCAGCTATCTCAAAATCGAAGGCCCCGGCTCGGTTGTTGGCGGCGATGGCGGCATCGTGATCGGCCCGGGTACCGCGCAAACCACGTCTGAATCCGGCCTTGGAGACCTCATTCTCGCTGGGACATTGAACGCTTACCCAGAGGCCGGCAGCGACCTGCCCTACCTGGAGTTGACAGCCAAGGTCAAAGTGCCGACCGCTGACGAGGACAAAGGCCTCGGCACCGGTGAAATCGATTATAGCCTGCAGGCTGACGTGTTCAAATCCTTTGGCACGGTCACCCCATTTGCCACGCTGGGCTACAAGGTTCGCGGCGATGTTGATGGATTCGAACTGAATGATGGTCTGTTCGCGTCCGCAGGCGCGGTGGTAAAAATGTCAGAGAAGGTGTCACTGGGGGGGGCTTATGACTTCCGCGAAGCCGCTACCGATACGTCTGAAGACGCCTCGGAAGTCTCACCATTCGTGAACTTAAAGGTCACGCCCGATGTCATGCTGACAACCTACGGCATATTCGGATTTAGCGATGGCAGTCCGGACTCTGGCCTTGGCGTCCAGTTGCGCAAGAATTTCTAGCCGTCCTTGAAATTGCCGTCGCGCTTTTGCATGCCGGCCATCACCGCCTCGATCTGGTTCGGCGAACCGATCAGCCGGTCCTGCACGATCGACTCGGCCAGTAGCGCTTCGGCATCACTGCGATCCGGCAAATCATTGTAGAGCTTCTTGGCAGACTGAACCGCATCCGGGCTTTTCGACGCGATCTCGCGGGCCAGCGTCAGGGCATCTTCCAGCGGGGTGTCGCTGACATGCGTGGCAAAGCCCAGTTCCTGGGCCTCAGTGCCCGAGAAGATGCGGCCTGTATAAGTCAGTTCGCGCACCACATCATCGCGCGCAAAAAGGCGCATCAGCGCCGTCGAGCTCATGTCTGGCACCAGGCCCCATTTGACCTCCAGGATCGACAATTTGGTCTCCGGGTGAACGAAACGGATGTCCGAGCCGAGCATGACCTGAAAGCCACCACCCAGCGCCACGCCATGCACCGCTGCGATGACCGGCACGCGCAATTGACGCCAGCCCCAGACCGCCTGTTGCGGGCGGTTGGCAATGCCGTGCGTCCGCTTCTCCAGCCGGCCTTCGCCGTCGCCATCGGTTGGCGACCCGCGCTCACCAGACGCCATCTGCCCGAAATTCGACATGTCCAGCCCGGCACAGAAGGCCCGGCCTTCGCCCGACAAGACCACGCAGCGCACTGACTTGTTGGCCTCTAGTTCCGCCGCCGTGTCGACCAGTGCGGAAAACATCGCATCGTCCAGCGCATTCATCTTGTCGGTCCGCACCAGGCGAACATCGGCGACGCCATCCTTGATATCGACCTTGATCCGCTCGCTCATCACATCCTCCGTATCTGCGCCCATCAACACCTGAACCCGGCCCAGACGCAAGCCATGCCGCCAAGTCAGGCCGCTTCTGCTATCACGCAAAATGGCACGAACCCTGCTGGCCCGGGTCCGTGCCGTTTGGTTTTCACCCGGAAACTAGAGCAGTGAGATGGCTCCAATCGCCAGAACGCAGCCCCAGCCGACCAGGTAGACCGGCGTGCGCAAGTAAGGGATACCCAGCGTGTAGACCGCTGCATGGGCAATTCGCGAATAGAAGAATGCCTGCGTCAGCGCGCCAACGAGCGCGCCCTTCGCATCGCCGACCAGCCAGGTCGCAGCGACGATGACCGCGACCAGTGCGGGCAACGTCTCGACCATGTTGAGGTGCGCCCGCTGGGCGCGCTGGGCCCAGAGCGGGGGCTCAGGTGCCGTTGCCGGTAAGCCCTCGGGATAATTATTCAGGAAGCTGGGCAGCCCCCAGACAAAAACCCTCGCCAGGATGTAGGGCGTCCACAGTAGCAAGGTCAGCATACCGCTCAGCGCCAGATATGTATAAGCTGTCTGCATCTCCATCCGCCTCAGGCAAAGCCGTTATGGATGGCTTCCAGCTTGTTGCCGAAAGGGTCGCGGACAAAGGCTGTGAACACGTCCGGCTTGGGATAGCCGGGGCGCGGACCGGGCGCACCGGCACAGCTCCCGCCAGCTGCCACGGCGGCAGTGTGAAAGGCCGTCACGGCGTCCGGACTGGCGGCGACGAAACAGATATGGGTGCCGTTTCCAGCGCTGAAGCCCGCACCGTTTTCCGGCGTCATGACGAGAAATTGCGGGCTATCCTGGCCATAGGCGGCGAAACCGTCCGTGGTCGCCAGGCGCTGGCTGCCCAGGGCCTGCATGACGCGGTCATAGAAGTCGGTGGCCTGGTTAATGTCGGACACACCGACGCTGAGATGGTCGATAATATTCATTGTCTTGTCCTGTTGGGATTGTGGGTGGCCCGGCCCGCGCCTTGGCACGGACCGGGCCGGAGAGCGGCGCTTAAAGGTCGCCAGCCGCAGTGTGCTCGATCTTGTCCCATTGCGTTTCAGCCTTGGAAATCGTGCCGGGCTTGTCGGCCTGGTAGGCGTTGAAGATTTCCTCGTTCAGGAAGACGTAGATCTTGCCATCCCGCACATCGGTGAATAGCGGGTCACCGTCGAACTTCTTGCCGACCGACACACCATAGGTGCAAAAGCCGCCATTCTGCGGCGTGTAGGCAGCCGCATTGCGCTTGAACTCGCGCATGTTTGCCTGGGTCGAGAAGTAATAGGCGACGCCATCATGGATCGCAGTGTATTCCGCCCGGCCCTCGACGCGATTGCCAATCTTCACGAAGGCCACCGGGTCAACCCCGTGCAGGCCCAGCGGTGCGCCTGCGGCGGTCAGGCCTGGGGCCGTGTTGTGCTCATCGGCGGCGAAGGCGGCTGGCGCGCCGAAGACGCTGGCAACCAGGACGGTCGCGACTGCAAGTGATTTTTTCATGTCTTTCTCCATTGTTCGGTCGGATCAACCCGACAAGACCGAGAAAGGACGTGGGGGACGCAGCATCAACGATTGCGCCCTTCTTTGATATTCTGTGCAAAATCTATGGGACGATTGGTCAATCAGTGGGCCAGTTCACGCCGCATCGCGCTCGGCGGGAAGCCGAACTTGGTCGCAAAGGCGCGGCTGAACGCAGCCGTTGACTGATATCCGCTCTGGAAGGCGATTTCCTGGATGCTTGTGCGCGCCTGTTCTAGTGCCGCCAAGGCTTTTTGCATGCGCCAGTCAGCCAGGTATTTCATCGGCGTCACCCCGACCAGGGTGCTGAACCGGTCTGAGAAACGGCTGCGCGACATGCCGATTTCCTGAGCCAGCGTCTGCACCGACCAGTCGCGGCCGGGCTGTTCATGGATGCAGTTCAAAGCATTGCCGATCTGCGGATCCCTGAACGCTGTCATCAGGTCGTGTGCCGCTGTCGACTCCATGATGCCGGACTTGATCAGTTCGACAAAGACAATCTCCGACAGGCGCGTGACCGTTGCGCTGGTGCCCGGCGCATTCGCGAACATGTGCTGAGCGACAAGTTTCAGCGTATCGTCCAGCCAGGGCTGGCTAGCCCGGTCACTGGCCGTAACCAGGACATGTTCCGGCAAGGATGACAGGACCGGGTGCTCGGCGCCTTTGCGGAACGAGAAATGCCCGCACACCATCTGTGTCGAGGCGGCGCCGTCGCCTGCGCCGAGCCGCAACACGCCGCGCCCATCATAGCCAGCATCGCTCAACACCGTCTCAAGTGGGGGCGCCTTGGCAAGACCGCTATCAGACAGGACATGTCGGCGCCCGTTCGGCACCAGAACCATATCACCCTGCGCCAGTTCGACATGATCGCCAGACGGAAACACGACATGGCAGCGCCCCTGAACGACAAGGTGGAACCGCGCCGCGTTCTCATAGTCAGGAACCGTCGTCGCCCAGCAGCCTGAAAAATCGGTACGAAAGTAAACCGCCCCGCGCAGGTCCAGCGTCTTCAAGATATCGTCGAGCACATCCATCCGAAGACAGGTAAGCGCCCTGCCCGCCCTGGCCCAGCCAGGGTGACTACACAGTCTCGTGAGCGCGAGGGGGCTGCGACGGCACGGTTTGACGTGAAAAAGCCAAGCCTGTTAGTGACTTGGCCAGCCATCCCGGCGCACATTCTCAACCACCCGCACGTGCGAGGTCGCCCCATGCAAACCCTTCTTCCCCTGGCTGAACAGGTCGCCGCCCGGCTCAAGGCGCGCGGCGAAACCATTGGCGTATCGGAATCCTCATCCGGCGGTCTGGTCTCAGCCGCGCTGCTCGCCCAGGCCGGGGCCTCGGCCTATTATCGCGGCGGCGGTGTGATCTATGCCGCCCCGGCCTTTCGCGGCCTGATGCAGCTCAACAAGTCAGATATCGAGGGCACCCGCTCATCCACCGAGCCATATGCGCAGATCATGGCGCGCACCATGCGCACCCGCCTGCGCGCGGATTGGGGCCTGTCGGAAACCGGCGCCGCCGGGCCATCGGGCAACCCCTATGGCGATGCGGCTGGCCATACCTGTATCGGCATCTGTGGGCGTCTTGACGGCAACCCCGTCGAGCTGTCTTTCACCCTGGAAACTGGCCTGTCAGACCGCGCCGAAAACATGCGCCTGTTCGCGAAAGAGGCGCTCGAGCGTGTCCTCGCCGTCCTGGCCTAGCCCCAGTCGAGCCCCTCACCGTCGCGTGCCACGCCCTGCATCAGGGTTGAAGGTGTGCCACTCTTGGCCTTGTAGAGATCGATCCCGAACAGGAGCCGCGCCGGACCGGAGCGCAAGCCCTTGCGCGCGCGGATGATGACGCGCTTGGCATCAGCCCCTGGGAAGCTGCGGACCGGCAGCACGCTGATCTCGCCCGTGCGTCGCTCGATCAGCGCCAGGATACGCGCCAGTTCTGCCGCGCGGTGGATCATCACGAATGTCCCCTTCGGGCGCAAGGCGAACAGCATGGCATCGATCCAGCCTTTCAGGGGAAGGCTCTCGACATAGGCCGCCTGTTTGCCCTCGCCAGGCGGCTTGATCGTTCCAGCCCCAAAAAAGGGCGGATTAGAGAAGACGAGGTCGAACCGGTTTTCCCAGTCGGCAGGCATCTGCCCGGCATCGCCCTGGACCAGGCTCACACGCGCCTGCATCTGGTTGTCGGCGACACCGCGCTCGGCCAGGGCCAGCATGTCGGCGTCGCGCTCCAGCCCGGTAAATCGCATCTCTGCCAGGCGCCAGGCGGCCGGGAACAGTGCCCCGCCCGCCCCGCATCCGATCTCAAGGGCCTGCCCGCGCATGTCCTTGTCGAGCGCGGCGGCCAGCAACACGCTGTCTGTGCCAGCCCGGAAGCCGCGCTCAGGCTGGAAGACATGTACCCGGCCCGACAGGAAAGCATCGCGGCTCGCCTTCATGCATCCGACTCGACATGTTGCAGCGCCCGGCGCGCCGTTTCGGCCAGGTCGGTGTGGACCATGATGCGGATCGGCACCAGCGGCCCACGCCCATCAATCATCGCCGTATGCTCATCCAGAACGAAGGCTTCGATACCCTCTTCTGACAAGAGATGACGGACATAAGACAGCTTCACCAGGTCGTTGGTGCGGAAAATCTCTTCCAAGCGGGGTCTCCAAAAAGGTCGCATGCGGCGCGGCACCGCAGGTCTTGGCTGTAACTTTTACGCTATCCATATGGAAAGACGAGCGAAAGTGGAATAGGACACACTCGTGAACACAATTGCCAAACCCGCCGCCCAGCGCGAATCCACGACGATCATTGATCGTCTGCAAGCCATGCTGGCCGATGATCTTGGCAAGACCGAACAGCTATTGATTGAACGCGCCGCCAGCCCGGTTGCCGTCATCCCCGATCTGTCCGGCTATATTGTCTCCGCTGGCGGCAAGCGTCTGCGCCCGATGGTGACGCTGGCGGCGGCCCATGCCGCCGGGGGCACCAATCCCGGCAGCTACGCGCTCGCCGCGGCGGTGGAGTTCATCCACACCGCCACCTTGCTGCATGATGACGTGGTCGATGAAAGCGACCTGCGCCGCGGCAAGCAGGCGGCCAAGAATGTCTGGGGCAATTCGGCGTCCATCCTGGTCGGGGACTTCTTGTTTGCCCGCGCCTTCACACTGATGGTCGAGACCGACAGCCTGGAAATCCTTGCCATCCTGTCGAATGCGTCGAGCGTGATTGCCGAAGGTGAAGTGCACCAACTTGCCGCCGCCACGCGCAAGGACCTGCCGACAGAAGAATATCTCGCCATTATCGAAGCCAAGACCGCCGCCCTTTTCGAGGCGGCGGCGCGCGCCGGGGCATTGTCGGCTGGCCCGCAGGGCGCACGCTTTGCCGACGCGCTGGCCGCCTATGGCAAGAATCTTGGCCTCGCTTTCCAGATCATCGATGATGCGCTGGATTATGGCGGCACCACATCCGTTATCGGCAAGTCAGTTGGCGATGATTTCCGGGAAGGCAAATCGACCCTGCCAACCATCATCGCCCGGCGCCGTGGCTCTGATGAAGATGTCGCCTTCTGGGACCGCGCGCTGGATGTCGAGCAACAGAAAGAGGGCGACCTCGCCCACGCCATTTACCTGATCCGCACCACCGGCGCGGCCGAGGCCACCATGGCCGAAGCCGTGGCCTATGCCGGGCTGGCCAAGAGCGCGCTCAAGGCCCTGCCTGACAGCGAATGGACCAAGGCCCTCGCCGACCTCGCCGATTTCTGCGTCGCCCGCGCGCATTAGCCCCTGCGCCCTGGTGTCAACACCCTGTGCAATCGCCGGAAGTCCGGTCAGCAGCCCCAGTAAAATCACCCACGCGCGCATGCTCGTCCTTCCTTCACTGCAAGACGTCGACAATATCTTTCATTCGCGCCTTGTACGCAAATCGGACGCAGCTAAAGTGCCGCCCAGTTTAAGGAGACCCGCTCATGAAAACACGTGCCGCCGTGGCTTTTGAGGCCAAGCAACCGCTGGAAATTGTCGAGCTGGACCTGGAAGGCCCGAAGGCGGGCGAAGTCCTGGTCGAAATCATGGCCACCGGCATTTGCCATACCGATGCCTACACGCTGGACGGGTTCGATTCCGAGGGCATTTTCCCGTCCATTCTGGGCCATGAGGGCGCAGGCATCGTGCGCGAAGTCGGCGCAGGCGTCACCAGCGTACAGCCGGGTGACCATGTCATCCCGCTTTACACGCCGGAATGTCGCCAGTGCAAATCCTGCCTGTCAGGCAAGACCAATCTCTGCACCGCCATTCGCGCCACGCAGGGCAAGGGCCTGATGCCGGATGGCACCTCGCGCTTCTCCTACAAGGGCCAGACCATCTATCACTATATGGGCTGTTCGACCTTCTCCAACTTCACCGTCCTGCCGGAAATCGCGGTGGCGAAAATCCGCACTGACGCGCCGTTCGACAAGGCCTGCTATGTCGGCTGCGGCGTCACCACGGGCGTCGGCGCTGTGACCAACACGGCCAAGGTTCAGGTCGGCGACAATGTCGTCGTGTTCGGCCTTGGCGGTATCGGACTCAACGTGCTGCAGGGCGCGAAGATGGCAGGCGCCGACAAGATCATCGGCGTCGACATCAATGACAGCAAGGAAGAGTGGGGGCGCAAATTCGGCATGACGCACTTCGTCAATCCGAAGAAAACAAAAGACGTCGTGGCGCATCTTGTCGAGCTGACCGATGGCGGCGCTGACTATTCCTTCGACTGTACGGGCAACACGGATGTGATGCGTCAGGCGCTGGAATGCTGCCATCGCGGCTGGGGCACCTCGATCATCATCGGCGTGGCCGAGGCCGGCAAGGAAATAAGCACACGGCCGTTCCAGCTGGTGACGGGCCGCAACTGGCGCGGCACGGCCTTCGGCGGCGCCAAGGGCCGCACGGACGTGCCGAAAATCGTCGACTGGTACATGAACGGCAAGATCCAGATCGACCCGATGATCACGCA
>CBDUKI010000113.1:0-8490 GCA_965367765.1 uncultured Henriciella sp. | reverse complement strand
GAAATTGGCTGGGCGCTTTTCGAGGAACGCACTTACACCTTCGGCAAAATCCTTAGATCGACCCGCTGTGCGCTGCGCGAAGCGTTCTGCCTGAAGCTGTGAATCGAAATCATTGTCTTCAGATTCCCAGATCAGATTGCGCATCAGGGCGAGCGCTGTCGTCGGGCCATCTGCCAGCTTGTTGGCGTATTCCCTGGCTTCGGTGAGCAGGTCATCGTCTTTGACCACACGGTTGACGAGACCCCATTCCATGGCGGTCGCAGCGGGGATTTTCTCGCCGAACAGGGCCATCTCCATGGCCCTGGCACGCCCGACAATACGTGGCAGCAGGAAAGTTGAGCCACCATCGGGCACCAGGCCGATGCGGCGGAAGGCTTGTAGGAAGTAAGCGCTTTCACTCGCCACAATGAAATCTCCCATTAATGCCAGCGAGCAGCCTACGCCCGCCGCCGCGCCGTTCACAGCAGTAATGATCGGGTGAGGGTGGGTCTTCATCGCCTTGACCAGTGGATTGTAGTGCGAATCGAGCGCCTTGCCGGCGTCAGGTTTGCCCTTGCGCGCGCCGCCTGCCATGTTTGGCGATAGGTTGGCACCTGAACAGAAGCCGCGACCATTGCCTGTCAGGATCGTGCAGCGCGCCTCGTCAGCGGCCATTTCGAAGGCCAGGGACAACTCCTCGACGGTGTCCACCCCTGCAGCATTCATTGTCTTCGGGTCGTTGAATGCGATGATCGCAACGTCGTTACCGACGGAATAGGTGATCTTTTCAAAACTCATGATTGTCTCCTCTAGGCGCCAGTTTAACCGCAGGATGGGGCGAGGGAACCGTGACGTGACGGCAACCGGAATTGTTTTGATTGACGTCAAAATTCAGGTATCACCAAGCGCAGATAATCAGCGGAGGATACAATGGCCATGGATTCAGCGACCGACAGCCCTATGCGATCAATTCTGAATAAGCAGAAAGCAGCCCACATTCGTGACGGAATTCCATCCGCAGAAAAGCGAATTGAATGGATCGATAAATCCATCGACTTGCTGGTGACGCATGCAGATGCCCTGGCCGAGGCGATGGCTGCCGATTTTGGCCACCGCTCAAAGGATCAGTCGGCTCTGACAGACATTGGTGGTTCAATCGGTGCCTTGAAGCATTCCAAGAAGCACTTGCGCAAATGGATGCGTCCTCAAAAACGAAAGGTGGATTTCCCGCTCAACTTGCTGGGCTCGAAAGCCGAGGTGCAGATCCAGCCCAAGGGTGTGATTGGTGTCATCAGCCCGTGGAACTTCCCAGTCAATCTGACCTTCGCGCCTATGGCCAACATTTTCGCGGCCGGAAACCGCGTGATGATCAAGCCCTCAGAATTCACCGAGGCGACGTCTGAGCTCATGCGTGACCTGATCGCGAAATATTACGATGTCGAAGAAGCGACAGTGATCACGGGTGGACCGGATGTTGGTGCCGAGTTCACTTCCCTGCCGTTCGACCACATGGTCTTCACTGGAGCGACCTCGATCGCGCACCATGTCATGCGCGCTGCAGCTGATAACCTGGTACCACTGACCCTGGAACTGGGGGGCAAGTCGCCAGTTGTGCTCGGCGCTTCTGCAGATATCGAGAAGGCCGCTAAGCGCATCATGGCTGGCAAGACACTGAATGCCGGGCAGATCTGCCTGGCGCCGGACTATGCATTCGTACCAGAGGACAAGACCGGCACCTTTGTCGAGGCGGCAAAATCCGCCGTCAGCACAATGTTCCCCACAGGCATGAAAGATAATGAGGACTACACATCCGTAGTCAACCAACGTCACTATGATCGTCTTCAGGGCTACCTAGAGGACGCCCGGGAAAAAGGCGCCGAAGTGGTGGAAATCAATCCGACCAATGAAAACTTCAGCCAGCAGCCGCATCACAAGATGGCACCGCATATTGTGCTCAACCCAAGCGATGACATGAAAGTCATGCAGGATGAGATTTTCGGTCCGATCCTGCCTGTAAAGACCTACTCCGATACGAAGGATGCGGTGGGCTATATCAACAACCACCCGCGCCCGCTTGGGCTCTATTATTTCGGGGACGATGCCTCAGAGCGGGATTATGTCCTGAACAATACGACTTCCGGCGGCGTGACGGTTAATGACGTGATCTTCCATGTGGCGCAGGAAGACCTGCCCTTCGGCGGCGTTGGCCCGTCTGGAATGGGGGCTTATCATGGCCATGATGGGTTCATGGAGTTCAGCCACAAGAAATCCGTCTACAAGCAAACTGGCAGTGAGTTGGTCGCGATGGTGCGCCCACCTTATGGCGACAAATTCCGCAAGCAGGTTGCTGGTCAGATCAAGCGCTAAGAGGGCTGGCCGGTCCTATTTCAGGAAGGCAGGTACATCGTCTCCGAAGCCTTTGACACCTTCCTTGGCTGGTTCCAGGTGAAGGTCATCATCGGCTCGCTTGCGCTCACGGCGAGGACGGTCCTTCTTCGGTTTGGCATCGGATTTCGCTTCAGATTTCGTCTCGGCCTCGGCCTCTGACTGAGGGGTAGTCGCGTTGTCTTTTTCGCGCGGTTCCTGACGCGATGTCCGGCCACGACCGCGGCCGCGAGAACGCTCATCTCGACCGCGGCTACGGCCGCCATCGCCGATCGGCAGGGCCTCAAGCTCCTCGAGCAGGCCCTCGGGCATGAATTCAGCCACATCCGTCTTGATGAGCAATTTCACGCCGCGCCAGGCTTTGGCGTCTTCAGGGGCGATCAGTGTGTAGCTTTCGCCCTCACGACCAGCGCGGCCTGTCCGCCCGATGCGGTGAACATAATCCTCGTCCTTTGGTGGCGGGCCGTAATTGAACACGTGGCTGACATCTGGGATGTCCAGTCCGCGCGCGGCAACATCAGACGCGACCAGGATCTTCAGCTCGCCATCACGGAACTTGCTGAGCGTTTCCGTACGTGCGGACTGTGGCAGGTCGCCGTGTATGGGGGCGGCATTGAAGCCGTGCTTGCTGAGCGACTTGGCGACGACATCGACTTCGCGTTTGCGATTACAGAAGACGATCCCGCTTTCAAGATCTGTTGCTTCGATCACGCGGCGCAGGGCCGTGCGGCGGGCCTTGTCGTCGCCGCGCGGGATATGGACAACGTGTTGGGCAATCGTCTCGGCCGTTTTCGACTCGCGAGCCACCTCGACACGCTCCGGGTCCTTCTGGAACGTGTTTGCGAGCCGCTCGATCTCTTTGGCCATCGTGGCGGAGAAGAGCAGGGTCTGGCGACGTGGTGGAAGCAATTTACAGATTTTCTCGATATCCGGGATGAAGCCCATATCCAGCATCCGGTCAGCCTCATCGACAACGAAGACTTCGAGGCCGGTAAGCAGGATCTTGCCGCGCTCGAACTGGTCAATCAGGCGTCCTGGCGTGGCAATCAGCACATCGACACCGCGTAGCAGTTTTTGTTCCTGCTCCTTGAAGCTGACGCCACCGATGAGCAGGGCCATGGTGAATTTCAGATCGGCACCATATTTCTCGAAATTCTCCGAGACCTGTGCCGCCAGCTCGCGTGTGGGGCAGAGGATCAGGCTCCGCGGCATGCGTGCGCGGGCCCGGCCCTTGGTCAGGCGGTGGATCATCGGCAGTACGAATGCGGCGGTCTTGCCCGTGCCGGTCTGGGCGATACCGGTAAGGTCTCCGCCCCTCATGACGATTGGGATTGCCTGTTCCTGAATGGGCGTGGGGTGCTCGTAGCCAGACGCTGAGATGGCCGAGAGGATACGTGGGTCGAGGCCGAGATCGGCGAATGTAGTCTGTGTCAAAATATTCCGTTCCGGGTTTCTAGTCGGGGCCGCCCCCATGGGCAGCTATGCCGACAGAATCACTACGCCGGCGAACATGTTGCGCTGCACATAATACAAAAAAGCCCGCCAATCTAGGCGGGCTTTCCAGTTGGTCAGAATGTGTGGCGTTTATGAACCACCTTATCCCGCATCAGCGAGGTTCTGGTTGGCAAAATCCCAGTTGACCAGATTGTCGAGGAAGGCCGTCATATAATTTGGCCGGCTGTTCTGGTAATCCAGATAATAGGCGTGCTCCCAGACATCCATGGTCAGCAGGGGTGTGACGCCAGATTCAGTCAGCGGGGTTTCAGCATTCGGTGTCTTGGTGATGGCCAGCATGCCACCTTTGAGCACCAGCCAGGCCCAGCCTGACCCGAATTGTGTCCCGCCAGCGGCTTTGAACTGGGTGGCAAACTCGTCATAGGAACCAAAGTCGCGGTCGATCAATTCGGCGATCTTGCCGTGCGGCGCGCCTCCGCCGCCGGGCTTCATCGAGTGCCAGTAAAACGTATGGTTCCATACCTGGGCCGCATTGTTGAACAGGCCTGCTTTGCTGGCATCGGCAGCAGCGGCTTTGATGATGTCTTCCAGCGAGGCGCTGGCCATGTCTGTACCTTCAATCAGGTTGTTCAGATTGGTGACATAGGCATTGTGGTGCTTACCGTAGTGGAAGTTCAGTGTTTCTTCTGAAATATGCGGGGCTAGCCCATCGCGGCCATACGGAAGCTCTGGTAGATCGAAAGCCATAATGTTCTCCTTGGACAAATTGTAACTGTTACGTTCGCGCTCGCGGTTCATATAGGTCTCATGACACACACTGCCACTACTTTGTCAAAAGCAGATTGGAAACAGCTGGATGCCCGCATTCGGCAGGTTGACGAGGAAAGATGGCTGTCGAGCCGTTATGCCGGGCTACAGCAACGCCAGGCCCTGGTTGCGCTATATGGCCTCAACTATGAATTGGCGCGTATTCGCTTGCTGGTGACCGAGCCTGGCATGGGGGCGATAAGGTTTCAATGGTGGCGGGATGCACTGGATCAGGCTCTTAACGACCGGTCGGCACCGCACCAGGTCGTGCTGGCTTTGCGTGAGCAGGTCGAAACCGGAATGCTGAACGGCAAGGCCCTGCACAAGCTGATCAACGGCCATGAGGATGCGTTTGAGGCACAGGACCGCGCCAAGGAGCCGGAGGCGCATCTGGCCGCCATGGCATCGAAGATCTTTGCGCCCGCGCACGGTTGGGGGCAAGTGATCGTCGAGATAGCCCCGCATTGGGCTGCCCTTCGCCGGGGTGAGGCAGTGGGGTTCGGTCCGGTGGTTGCGCCAGCGCCACAGGATATTCGCCCGGCGGTTGCTCATTTTCGATTGCGTCGCATGATGGCCAAGGACGATCAACCCGGACAGCTGGCGCGCCGAATGTGCGTCATGCGCGCTATGTTTTCCGGGGCGATTTGACGGGGCGAGACGTCTTGCAATTGCGCGAATAGGGTGAACATTGTTCACTTTTACTTCTTGGCAGCCTATTTGCTTTTAGGAAGGTGTTCGGAGGACGTTTCACCATGAAGAGACTATTCGCCCTGTCGGGCCTGTGCGCGGTACTACTGGCACCGGGTAGTGCGTCTGCGGATACGCTTAACGAGGCTCTGGCCATAGCGTATCAGAACAACCCGCAGCTGGCGGCCCAGAAACAGGAAACGGCTGTCGCTCAGGAACAGCTGGAGCAAGCGCGCTCTGCCCGCCGACCAACGGTGAACCTGTCAAGCAGCATTGGTTATGAATCAATCGATACGAACCGCCCCATCAGTTTTACCGCTGGTGACCGTCCTGTTGCGACGGCGCGGCTGCAATCCGAAATGCCAATATATACAAGCGGGCGGATCAGCGCTGGAATTGACCAGGCGAAGGCGAATATCGGGGCTGTAGATTCAGCCTATGATAGCGCCAGCCAGGATCTCATCCTTCAGGTGGTGACAGCCTATGTCGATGTGCGGAGTGATCGTGAGACCGTCCGAATTCGTGAGAGCAGCGTGGCCTTGCTGACGGAACAGGTCAGGGCGGCACGTGACCGTTTCGATGTTGGTGAGGTTACCCGGACCGATGTTGCCCAGGCCGAGGCCCGATTGGAAGGTGCTCTGGCTGCGCTTGCTGGCGCGAATGCCGCGCTGGAGGGGACACGAGCAGTCTATGCTTTCCTGGTAGGTAAGGAAGCTGGAGAGTTGGCGCCTCCGCCACCTGCTCCATCCTTGCCAGCAATTTTCGACGAGGCGCTGGACAGTGCGATGCGCAACAATCCTGATATTCAGGCGTCGCGATTTCGGGAAGAGGCCGCGAGCGAAGGTGTACGTGCGGCGCGGGGGGCATCGGGTCCTTCGGTTTCACTGGTTGGCACAGCATCGGCACAAGAGACCTATGACGATAATTATCGCGACACCGAAATAACCGCCGTCGCCCGCGCGACGATCCCGCTATATCAGGGCGGTTTGGTCGATAGCCAGGTACGCGCGGCCCGTCTGCGCCGCGACCAGGCACGTTTCCAGACCGATAATCTGCAACGGCAGGTTCGCGCCAATGTTGCCCAGGCCTGGTTCGCAAATATTGCGGCTAAGAGCTCTATCGAAGCATCGCTCCGTCAGGTCGAGGCTGCAGAAATTGCCTATGAAGGGGCCAAGGAAGAGCTGGCCGTTGGTGTTCGCACGACACTGGATGTGCTGGACCAGGAGCAACAGCTGCTTGAGGCGCGCTTGAACCTGATTCAGTCCGAACGGGACGCCTATGTGGCGGCGCATCAATTGTTGCGAGCCATGGGCGGTTTGAGTGTACAAAACCTGGCGTTTCCTGGTTAAGTCGAGCCCGTTCCCGGAGGAAAAGTTAATGCCGGTGTAATTGGTTGTTAACCGACACGCCATAGCTCAGATTCGTAGCAAGAATGTGCATTAGGGAAGTCGATCATGGCTGAGCAAGCTCAAAAAGAACCAACGATGGAAGAAATCCTGTCTTCCATCCGCAAGATCATTGCTGACGATGATGATCAGTCGGCGGGGCATGAGGCCGCGGTTTCTGAGAATGTGGTCGAGGTCAATGATACGACAGAAGATGCTTTTGATGACCTTGAGTTGACCCTCGAAGAGGAGACAGCCGAAGTCTTCCCCGAGACGGAGCAGGACGTCTTGCAGGCGATTTCCCAGGCCGAGACGGACAATGATGTTTTTGATCCGATCAACAGTTTTGACGACCTGGCTGATGAGGTCGATCTCGACCCGGTCGAAGACAGTTTCGAACCGATGGAAACGCTGGAGGAGGTCGAGATCTCTTCACCTGAAGTCGCCGAGGAAAGTTCGATGATGACCGAGAGTTTTGATGATATCGAATCAGTTCTTTCAGCGGAATCCACAGAAGAGTTTGAACCAGTTGAGGATATTAAACCCATGGCAACTAGTCCACTTGCGGCTGCAGCAACGGCTGACGCAGCTGCCGGATCGCTCGGGAAACTGCTTTCAACCGTCACGTTTGGCGAAGAAGGCGGGGCGAGCAATACAATTGAAGGTGTGGTCAAGGAGCTGCTCCGCCCGATGTTGACGGAATGGCTGGACGCTAACCTGCCAGCCATTGTCGAAAAACATGTAGAGGCAGAAGTGCAGCGAATTGCGCGCATGGCCCGCTAGACCTCATCAAGAGGACTGACTAAGAGACAGGGCGCGCCGTATGGTGCGCCCGTTTTTGTGTATGGATACTGAACTATGATCGACCAGCGGTTTGAGCCGAAAGCTCATGAAGAGCGCATCTATAGAATGTGGGAAGATGCCGGGTGTTTTCGTCCGTCAGGCGACACGTCCGCCGAACCCTATGCGATCATGATTCCGCCGCCAAATGTCACCGGCAGCCTGCACATGGGACACGCGCTGAATAATACGCTGCAGGATATCATGATCCGGCATGCCCGTATGCTGGGCAAGAATGTGCGCTGGCAACCTGGCATGGACCATGCTGGCATCGCCACGCAAATGGTGGTTGAGCGCAAGCTGATCGCCGACCAGAAACCAAGCCGCCGCGAGCTTGGTCGCGAAGCCTTTCTGGAAAAGGTCTGGGAGTGGAAAGAACAATCCGGTGGTACAATCCTCAATCAGTTGAAACGCCTTGGCGCTTCATGTGACTGGGAAAATGAGCGCTTCACCATGGATGAAGGCCTGTCGGAGGCCGTTACCAAGGTCTTCATTGACCTCTTCAATGAAGGCCTGATTTACCGCGCGAAGCGATTGGTGAACTGGGATCCGCACTTTCAGACGGCGATTTCAAATCTCGAGGTGGAGAATATCGAAGTCGCCGGACATATGTGGCACTTCAAGTATCCGCTGGTTGGGGGCGAAACCTATACCTATGTCGAGAAGGATGCTGACGGTAACATCGTGCTGGAGGAAGAGCGCGACTATATCTCCATCGCGACGACACGACCTGAAACCATGCTGGGCGACGGCGCGGTCGCGGTTCATCCATCGGATGAGCGCTATGCGCCGATTGTCGGGAAATATTGTGAAATTCCCGTCGGCCCGAAAGAGCACCGCCGAACCATCCCAATCATCACTGACGAGTATCCCGATCCCGAGTTCGGCTCAGGCGCTGTGAAGATCACCGGTGCGCATGATTTCAATGATTACCAGGTCGCCAAGCGTGGCA
>CBDUKI010000112.1:0-8541 GCA_965367765.1 uncultured Henriciella sp. | reverse complement strand
TATCGACGGTCGCATGCGCCCCGGTGATATGGGCCAGCGGCAGGAAGGAGAAGATGGCGAAAGCCATGCCGGCCTCGACGATCTCGTAATCGCCATTGAACGGACCGATCTTGATATCGCCCCAGAAGCTGCGTGTGCGAGCATATTCAACGTCGAGCTGAACCCGCTCCTCATAGGTCGTGTCACTGCGTCCTTCGACCTGCCAGAGGCCGGTCAGGCCCGGGCTGACACTGCAATATTGGGTGAAATACTCAGCGTAACGCGGCACTTCGGCTTCAATGATCGGGCGCGGCCCGACCATGGACATCTCACCACGCAGGACATTGAGCAGCTGTGGCAGTTCATCAATCGATGACTTGCGCAGGAAATTGCCGAAAGGCGTCACGCGCTCATCATTCGTCAGCTTCTGCGTTTCTTCCCATTCGCGACGCGCCGAGGCATCGTCGGCAAGGATGTCCTTCAGGCGCTCTTCCGCGTCTGGCACCATGGAGCGAACCTTGAAACACATGAACGTCTTGCCGTTTCGGCCAATCCGCTTCTGCGCAAAGAAAGCCGGTCCGCCATCCTGAAGCCGCACGATCATCGCCACGACGATAATCAGCGGTGACAGGAAAATCAGTGCAGCCGTCGCGACCACAATATCCGTTCCACGCTTGGCCCACCGGGTCGGAGCCTGGTTATTCGGGAAGAACGGCGCAGTCAGGCCGGGGTCATCCACGTTTGAAACGTCGCCTGATACCCGAGAACCCATTTAACTCCCCTTCACTCACTACTGCTCCGACGTTCTGTCGGAGTGAACCATACCCTTTGCTGATAGACGCTACACCCAGCTCTTTATCAGCAATATTCGCGTATGCTGCACTGCAATCTGTATGCCAGACTTGATGAACGTTTCACATCAAATTCCCCAATCAGGAGAGTCCTGTGCCAAAATTGCAATTTCTGCCGCCCGATCAGGCAGCCATATCCGAAATCTGGTCAGCTCTACGCCTGCAACGTCCCCGTTTCAGCCATATGGAACGGGAGATTGCGCCCCCGCCCATTGGCCTGGCTAGAAGATGCGCTCACCAATACGAATAGTGTCGCCTGGCTGCACCATGACTTGCGCATTGAGCTGATAGGCCACTTCCTTTTCGCCCTCGAACGCCTTGATGAAGACGGCCTTCTTGTTGGCGCGATAGGAGAAGCCGCCAGCCGCCGCCACCGCATTCAGAACGGTCAAGCCCGATGCGTAAGGATATTCGCCCGGACGGCTGATCTCACCGAGAATGAAGAAGGGCCGGTAATTGATGACTTCGGCACTGACGCTCGGGTCCAGAAGGTAACCATCGGACAGTTTTGCCGTGATCGCCTGCTCGAGGCTTTGCGTGGTCTGGCCAATCGCGCTGATCTGGCCGATCAGCGGCATCGAAATCGCCCCGCTGCCATCAATCTCGAACTGGCCGGACAGGTCTTCATGTCCGAACACCGTGACCTTGATCTGATCACCTGAGCCAAGTTGGTAATCCATGACAACACGGGCCTGAGCCGCCGGGCTGCTGGTCGAGCGATTATCGACGACTGTGCCGCTTTGGCACGCCGCCAGAAACGTGGCCAGTCCGGCCGCCAGGGTGATTGTTCCGGTGCGTCGTGTAAGCATGTTTCTGTATCCCATCATTGTTCTCGTTAGGTCTTGCGACGGTATTCTTCTACCTTGTTTTTATCACCTGAATGTCAGATTCGAAAAATCTTGCAGCAGTCAGGACCGAACTGGTGAAGGCGCCTGTATCGAGCCCCATGCGACGATGGTCGAGATAGGGCGCATGCGAAGGTGTATGGCCATGCACCACAAGATACGGGAAAGCCTGCTCATCCTTAAGGAAGCCATCGCGTATCCACAGCATGTCATCTGCCGTCTGGTCCTCAAGCTCGATATTCGGGCGCAGGCCAGCATGCACGAACAGGTAATCGCCGATCGTGATGTAATGTTTCATCGACTGGAAGAATTCCAGGTGCTGGTCAGGCAGGACATCGCGAAACTTCTGCCAGGCCTCGTACCAGGCATCAGGGTCCAGGGCAGCCTGGGCATTGGGCGGTTGCACACCATAGGAAAACAGCGTCTCGCGGCCACCATACCGGCCCCACTGCGCGCCGAACCCGGCCTCATCGCGAAACCGCAACAGGGCTTCTTCATGATTACCCATCAGGAAGACCGGCCTGTAATCGGCCAGGCGTTCACTCTGCATCAGCTCGATGACCTGCCGTGACTGCATGCCGCGATCAATATAGTCACCCAGGAAAACGATAATCTTTTCGGTGCCGTCCGGCAGGCTGGACGCATCCTCGTCGATCTTGTCGAGCAAAGCCTCGAGCAGGTCACAGCGGCCATGAATATCGCCAATTGCATACACACACTGTCCATCCGGCACATTGGTCACGCGCGCTGGATACTGGCTGCGTCGGTCATCCAGCTCCAGCCTCACACTGGCTTCGCCGTGCAGCACACCGGCATCATAATCTGTTCGTTCGCTTCGGCGGGCCGTCGCTTCGACCGCCTTGTCTGCGAGTTTTCCCGTCCCCCGGAAAAGCCCAATGACTGCATTGCCGGTCATCCGCAGCAGGCGCATGATATCCCGGTGCAGGATCACAATCACCCGGCCCAACGACGAGAGGCGTCGGGGTGTGATTTTCTGCAGTCTCTCCTGAATCTCTGACATCTCGTACTTCCAATTCCCCGGCCATGATAGGCCGAAGGGAGCGTAACACAAACACGCCCTATCGGCCCGTGGCCTCGTACCCCCGCAAGGACTGGACCAAAAATCCAGCCGCCCAGCTCATGTGCATCGTTCCTGACGCCAAGCCTGTTAGCAGGCCGCACACTGACGCCTTGCGCACCGCCATGACTAGCGAGGCACCCAGCAGCAGTGCGACATAGCCAGATGGCAAGATCAAGGCAGGCGTAAAAAAAGTCCCACCAATCAAGCCGATAAGACAGGCGAGGAAGGTCAGAATGGGCAAGGCCTGACGCAATTTCAACCGTCCGCCATGCTTGAGGATATTGCGCGCACGGCCCTTGCCGTAATTGAAATACTGACGCGCCAGGCGTGGCACGCTGGCCCGTGGGATGTACTGGATGCGAATGTCAGCATCCATATAGATACGCCCGCCTGCCGCGGTGACGCGATAGTCATACTCGGCATCCTCATTGTGCGAGAAGTGCTCGTCATAGCCCCCGATGCGGCGGTACATGTCGAGGTCAAACCCGGCATGGTGGCCATGATCAACATAGCCCGAAGCCTTGCCAGCCCGGTGAGCCGCCCCGCCGGACCCAAGCTTGGTATCGACAATCCAGGCATTGGCCTTCTCGAAACAAGTGTGCCCAATCGCATCCATCGGCACGACCACCGATGCGGCCCCTGTCGCCGCCAGTTGCGCGACCACCGCGATGATGAAGTCCGGCGGGTAGATGGAATGGGCGTCGCAACGCACCAGATAACGCGCGGCCTCGCCGTGTTCAGCCACGGCAAGGTTGAGCGCAGCCGCCTGTAACCGCTTGGGATTATGCAGGACACGCAGGTTCGGAAATTCTGCTTGGAGTGCGGTAACAATCTCGATCGTACGGTCCGTACTGCCACCATCGGCAACCACAACAGGTATGTCGCGGACCTGCTGGTCCCCTTCCAGCAGCGAGCGCAGACAGGTCTCGATATGGGCCGCCTCATTCAGCGTCGGCACGACGACAAGCACGTCGCGCGCATCAACCGTGCTGGCGGTCCGGTTCCTGGTCTCGGCTTTCGACATCAACATGCCATTCACTCTGTGATCGATCCTGCTCACGCACCCTGCAAATGCTGTTCCACACGTCCCCATTTCAGGCTGATTGCGCCCAAGGTCAAACCAGTGCCGGATAATTCGGCGCAGCAGGTGAATTCACCGGTTGCGGGCCACGGGTGAAAACCGCACAATGGACCACCACTACTCAGGCGCGGGGAAATTTCGGCAAATGGAAAGAATTCTGGTCACTGGCGGGGCGGGCTATATTGGCAGCCACACTTGCAAGCTCCTGGCCCAGCAAGGCTATGAACCGGTCAGCTATGACAATCTGGTCTATGGGCACGCCCATGCCGTCAAATGGGGCCCGCTGGAAGTCGCCGACCTGAATGACAAGGACCGGCTGGTCGATGTCATACGCACCTATAAGCCGATCGCCGTTGTGCATTTTGCTGCCTATTCACTGGTCGGCGAGTCGATGACAAATCCGTCAAAATACTATGCCAACAATGTCGGTGGTACGCTGAGCCTGCTCGACGCGATGCGCGAGACCGGGATGGACAAGATCGTGTTTTCCAGCACCTGCGCGACCTATGGCATCCCCGAAACGCTGCCGATCCGCGAGACCACGCCGCAAAACCCGATCAACCCATACGGCAAGTCGAAGCTGATGATGGAACAGATGCTGCTCGACTTTGATACCGCCCATGACATCCGCCACGTGGCGCTGCGCTATTTCAATGCCTGCGGCGCGGACCGGGACACTGAAGTCGGCGAGGAGCACGAGCCGGAAACCCACCTGATCCCAAATATCTTGAAATCACTGACCGGGGACATTCCGAAACTGACCGTGTTCGGCACCGATTACCCAACACCCGATGGCACCTGCATTCGCGACTATATCCATGTCGAGGACCTGGCGGTCGGGCATCTCCTGGCCCTGCAGCACCTGTTTGATGGCGGCCAGAGCGACTATTTCAATCTCGGCACGGGCGACGGTTTCAGCGTCAAACAGATCATCGAAGCGGTTGAGCGGGTGACTGGCGAGACCGTCCCCCTGGTGTATGGCGACCGGCGACCGGGCGATCCGCCAACCCTGACAGCCGACATCACCAAGGCCCAGACCCATTTGAAATTCAATTGCAAAGTGTCAGACATCGACACGATCGTGGAGACGGCCTGGAAGTTTCACCAGGCGGTCAAACGCCGGGACAATTAGGCGACAAGCGCGGAAATCTTGTTGACCAGGCCCTGCTCAAGCCCCGGCTTCTCGACCACGTCGGCATAGCCAACCTCGCGGGCGCGTTGCAGCAGGGTGTTCGAGAAAAATCCGGTAATCATCAGGGCCGGGGTCATCAGGCCCGCTGCGCGCAGCTTCTGCAGCAGGGCCAGCCCGTTCATGCCCGGCATCTTGTAATCGATCAGGATGCAGTCGGACTGCGGCAGGGAGCGATTGGACAGGATTTCCATACCGTTCCGAAACACGTCGACCGAATAGCCACGGGCGCGCAGGAGCAGCGTCAGCGAACGACGAACCTCGTCATCATCCTCGACCAGGACCACACGGCCAAGTTCCTTGCGTTCGGCAGATTCACTCATGTCCGGCAGCCTAGATCAGCGCCAGAACAGCGTCTTTAAGTAGGGTTACCTAAAACCTATTCCTCAAAGCCCAGACCCGCCGAAAACGCGGTTTTCAGCGCCGCCGAAAGGCTCTCGGCCTCAAGCTTTTCCATGAGGTTGGCACGGTGGATCTCAACCGTGCGCGCAGAGATGGCGAGGTCATTGGCAATGGCCTTGTTGGTCATGCCCTCGACCAGACGTTCCAGCACGTCACGCTCTCGCCCGGTCAGCGCAGATAGCTTGGCCTTGGCCTCGCGGGAGCGCGCGTGCAGATTGTTCTTGTCTTCCATCGTCGCACAAGCCTTGCCGATGGCCCCGAGGAGAGACTGTTTGTCATAGGGTTTCTGGATGAAATCGACCGCCCCGGCCTTCATCGCCTTGACGGCCATCGGCACATCGCCATGCCCGGTCAGGATGATCACCGGCATGTCGAGGCCGCGTTCAGACATTTCATTCTGAACGGCCAGCCCATCCATGACCGGCATGCGCACATCCAGCAGGACACACCCCCGCTCGGCCGGGGACACTTCCGACAGGAAGGTCACGCCATCCTTGTAGGTTTTCACCGTGAACCCCTCATGGCGCAACATGAAGCTCGCCGAATGGCGGATCGCCTCATCGTCATCGACCAGATGCAACACAGCCTTATTCGTCATCCCGTCCCTCAAGTTCAGCCGTCTTCAGGGTGAATTTGAAACTGGCCCCACCTTGCGGTGCCGGTTCAGCCCAAATTTCACCGCCATGCCCTTCCACAATAGTCTGGCATATCGACAAACCCAAGCCCATACCTGTTGGTTTTGAGCTGGTGAACGGCTGAAAAAGCTCATCGGCGGTGTTCTGGCTGAACCCGGGACCATTATCGCGCACCTCGACACAGACCAAATCGTCATCACGCGCACTGGTAGTGACCCAGACCGTCGGGTCGTCGCGCCCTTCCATGGCCTCGAAAGCATTTGATATGAGATTGATCAGCACCTGCCGGATCTGCACCCGATCCGCCAGCACCCGGACCATTTCCGGGTCAACCCGCTCAATCACCCTGGGGATCGGCCCCTTGTGCGCCGACTTGGCGAGCGAGGCCGCATCACTGATCAGGGGAGGCAGGTCCGTCGGCTGGGTGTCGATCTCGCCGCGCGACACATAATCGCGCAAGCGCCGAATGATCTGACCGGCCCGGATCGACTGGACCGAGGCCTGGCCCAGTGCCTCCTGGACGATCTGAATCGTATTGTCGTCCGGCGTCTTGAGCAGATCACGCGCCGCTTCGAGATAGTTCGAAACGGCTGTCAGCGGCTGGTTCAGCTCGTGTGCCATGGCCGAAGCCATCGTGCCAACGGCGCTGAGACGGGCGAAATTGTTAAGCTCGTCATGCATCTGCCGGATGCGATGCTCGGCCGCGCGCTGCTCGGAAATATCGCGGATATAGCCGGTGAACAGGCTGTCCTTGCCCATGCGCGCCTCACCGATCTTAAGCTCGATCGGGATCGTGCGACCATCGGCCAGCCGCGCCTCGACGACGCGCCCGATCCCGATGATCTGCTTTTCGCCTGTGTTCAGATAGTTTGAGACGTAGCGGTCATGATAGTCGCGGTCGGTCGCTGTCATCAGCAGGCTGACATCCTTGCCGATCACCGAACTGGCTTCATATCCGAACAGTTTCTCGGCCGCGGCGCTAAACGCCAGGATACGGCTCCTGGTGTCCATGACGATCATCGCGTCCGGCACGGAAGCCAGGATCGAATCGAGCAACAGGCGCAGCGATGGCGCATCATGAGCGAGAAACGGATTATCCCGATCGATCGGTGGTGACGGGTCACTCATCCTGCGCGCCCCCGAATGGTCCGCCCAGCCGGTTCATGGCCTAGTCGGCACGCGCCAGCACGACCTTCTTGCGCCAGCGGGTATACCCAAAGGCGGCCAGGGCAAGGCCAACAATAGCGACATAGCAGCCCCAGCAGTGGACGCGGTGCCAGATCGGTACATCGAGCTTGAGGATGAAGTCGCTTCCCAGGCAGCCCGGCACAGCCAGCGTTCCAGCTGCCATGGCATGGGTCCAGGCCTTGATCGACCCGATGATGACCAGGGCCATACCCGCGAACATATCCAAGGATGGGCGCATTTCAGACTCCCTTCTGTGTTGGCGGCAATCTATCCAGTGCGGCGCGGGGGCACATAAGTACTATCCCCTATTCAGACAGAATTCGGCACCCAGTAGACCTCTGCTTGGCTGTAACGACTCCATTTTTGGGGCAAGTGAAGGGTGTCGAACCATGACCGATCTAACGGCAAAGCCGGATAGTGGCGGCGGCGCAAGCGTATTCGCCGTCGGTGCCTTGCTGAGCATATTCCTGTTATTCGCATTATTAATTGCGGCAAACGCCAAGGACCCGGCCATGGGGATCCAAGCCTGGACCTTCCTGGCGCTTGGCGGCCTGTTCCTGGTCGGGACGGCCATGTGGGCTGGCAGCGGCGCCAATCCAAACCCGTTCGACAAGACCGAATATGAGAACGGCGTCGTCAAATGGGGTGTGTTCGCCTCGCTGTTCTGGGGCATTGCCGGGATGCTGGTCGGGGTGATCATTGCCCTGCAGCTGACCTGGCCAAACCTGTTCTATTTCGAAGAATTCGGCTGGACCAATTTCGGTCGCCTGCGCCCGCTGCACACATCTGCGGTGATTTTTGCCTTCGGTGGCAACGTGCTGATCGCATCCAGCTTCTTTGTCGTTCAGAGAACCTGCCGCACGCGCCTGGCCGGCGGCATGTGGCCCTGGTTCGTCTTCTGGGGCTACCAGATCTTCATCGTCCTGGCGGCGACCGGCTATCTGCTCGGCGTCACCCAGTCGAAGGAATATGCCGAACCTGAATGGTATGTTGACCTGTGGCTGACCCTGGTTTGGGTAGTCTATCTCCTGGTCTTCCTCGGCACGCTCTGGAAGCGCAAGGAGCCACATATCTATGTGGCCAACTGGTTCTACCTGTCCTTCATCGTGACCATCGCGATGCTGCACATCGTGAACAACCTTGCTGTTCCCGTTTCGCCCTTCGGTTCCAAGAGCTACTCGCTCTTTGCCGGTGTTCAGGACGCACTGACCCAGTGGTGGTACGGCCACAACGCGGTGGGCTTCTTCCTGACCGCCGGCTTCCTCGGCATGATGTACTACTTCGTGCCGA
>CBDUKI010000111.1:0-8630 GCA_965367765.1 uncultured Henriciella sp. | reverse complement strand
AAGACAGGATCGGCGGCAAGTGCTTGGCTTTTTGCTCATCCGAGCCGAAGGCCATCAACACAGGCGCACACATTGAAAGGCCCATTGGGCTGGTCGATGGCGTACCGGCGGCGGCCATTTCCATGTGGAAGATGTATTTCTGGCCGGGCGTGAACTCTGCACCGCCATATTTCTTCGGCCAGTTCGGTGCGATCCAGCCCTTGTCATACAGCTTCTTCTGCCACTCGATCATGCCTTCCTTGTCGAGATAGCCATTCTTCGACAGGGCATTGCGGGCGCGCAGCTCTGGTGTGTAGGCTTCGGCGATCCAGTCGCGCACTTCCTTCTGGAAGGCGAGGTCTTCAGCGGAAAAAGCGAGGTCCATGACGGCCTCCTATTCTACGATGTCGTAATACTGAACGTCTGGGGCGCCCGCCATGCACGGGCCCATCTTCTTGCCCTCAGCCTTGAAATACTCGGTCTGGCCGTGGGCTTTCAGGGCGTCTGCACTGGCGTACTGTTCCATGAAGATATAGGTCGTGTCGGACCCTTTCTGCTTGTACAGCTGATAGGTCAGGCAGCCCGGCTCATTCGCCTTGACCTTGGCCATCAGGCCTTTGGCGACCTCTTCGAATTCGGCCTGCATACCGTCCTTGATTTCCAGCTTTGCAACGACACCAATCATGATTTCCTCCAATGGGTATATCACCTGACTGTATGGACGTTTACGCAAACGGCAAGTCCTACCGCAGGGGGAGACTATCCGCGAAACGCGGTGACTTCGATTTCGATTTTCATCTCCGGTTCGATGAGACCGGCAATCACCATCGTTGCCGCCGGACGAATGGCCCCGAGATGGCGCTCCAGCGCGGGTCGGATCGCTGCGACGTTCCCCGCATCAGTCACGGTATATTGAACCCGCGCAATGTCGGCCATGTCGAACCCCGCCTCGGTCAGCACGCTGGCGATCGTGGCGAAACAGTTCTCGGCCTGCCTGGCCACATCATCAGGCATCGCCATGGCGTCATAATCATAGCCCGTGACGCCAGAGACGAAACACCAATCGCCCTGCACCACGGCGCGCGAATAGCCCATCGTCTTCTCGAACGGGGAGCCGGTAGAGATCAGTTTGCGAGGTGACGCCATCTAGCTGCCTTTGAACACAGGCTGGCGCTTCTCAAGGATGGCATCGACGCCCTCCATGTGATCATCCGTATGGTGCATCATGGATTGGGCTGCTGCAGACATTTCCATGATCGTATCATAGCTCGCCGTGGCGCCGTGGCGCAGCAGGGTCTTGGCGACACGCAGGCTTTGCGGTGGTTGTTGGGCCATCCGGCTGGCCAGGGCCATGGCTTCGTCCATCAATGTCTCACCTGGCACGGCGCGCGAAATCAGGCCCCAGTCAGTCGCCGTGGCCGCATCGATGACATCACCCGTGAACAACAGCTCCGCCGCCCGGCTGGCACCAATGATGCGCGGCAACAACCACGCCCCGCCATCGCCCGGGATCAGGCCGAGCTTGAGGAAGGTCACGCCAAACTTGGCGCGGTCTGAGGCAATCCGTACGTCGGCCATGCAGGCGACATCGCAGCCCAGGCCAATGGCCGCCCCATTGACGGCGGCGATCAGCGGCACTTCGAGATTGTAGAACGCCTTGACCGCCTTGTGGATGTTGCGGCGATAGCCTTCGCGAATATTGTAAGGCGAACCGGCAAAGGCACCGCTGCGCGACTTCATCGCCTTGACGTCACCGCCCGCTGAGAAAGCACGTCCGGCCCCGGTCAGGATGGCGCAGCGAATATCGGCATCAGCCTCGATTTCGGCGCAGGTTGCCGCAACCGCATCGCCATCGCCTTCCTGCCCCAGCGCATTCATCATGTCTGGGCGGTTGAGGGTCATGATGGCAATTGGGCCTTGTTTCTCCAGGGTGATGACGGACATCCAGCGTTCTCCAGGTTTCTTGTGATTGTTTCACCGCCCGAATGACAGACGGCAGGCGGGCTGTCAGCCCTCTTTGTGGCGATAAATGCCGATAAACCAGTCTTGCCATTCGCCGGTTTCAGGGTCCTGCTGCTGGAAATGCTGGGTCACCGAACCGTCTTCATTGGCCGTCCACTCGCCAGTGAACGGGAAACTACCCGTGCCAGCCTGCGGCGTGATCGTACCCTCCAGGCGCATACTTCCCGTCTCGGTCAGCCCGCCCGTATAGTCGATGATGCCGCCTGCATTGACCCAGACCTGGCGCCACTCATCACTGAGCGGGTTGTAGTAATTGTAGCTCTGCCCCGTATTGCCATTGGCCGAAACCCAACGCTCGACGAGCAGGCAGCCGCCTTCCTCCCGCGTGATCGAATTGGTGCCCTGGAAGCTTCCGTCCGGGTCGGTCACCTCCCAGTCGCCAAGCCAGAAATCGAACTGGTGATAGCCCGCGCTCGAGCATGGCGCAGGCTGGGTCGCCTGGCCCTGGGCGCAGGCTGGCAGTGCCAGCCCCACCGCCGCTGCCAGACTTGTCGTGATCGGTTTCATCTCGCCCTCCAACGAAAAACCCCGCCGCGCAGTTTGGCGCAGCGGGGTTTCTTGTCAATTCAGGTGGCGACCCTATTCGGCGGCCATCTTCACGTCACCGGCGCTCAGTTCAGTATAACGACGCAGGTGATGGTCGACATTGCCAAACTCGCTGTCGATCATGGTCAGGCGCTTGAAATAGTGGCCAACGGCCAGCTCGTCCGTCATGCCCATGCCGCCATGGATCTGGATGGCGTTCTGGCCAACGAAGCGTCCGGCCTGGCCGATCCGCGCCTTGGCGGCAGAGGCGGCCTTCTTGCGGGTCACGGCATCTTCGCCGAGCTTCAGCGTCGCCATATAGGTCATGGAGATTGACTGCTGGTGCTCCATGAACATGTCGACCATGCGGTGCTGCAGAACCTGGAACTTGCCGATGGCTGTGCCGAACTGTTTGCGCTGGCGCGAATATTCGACCGTCATTTCGTGGGCAACGCCCATGGCGCCCATGGCTTCGGCACAAACAGCGGCGGTGGCCTCGTCAACCACCTGCTCGACCAGGCCAAGGCCGTTGTCAGCTTCACCGATCAGCGCGTCAGCGCCGACAGAAACATTCTCGAAATAGACTTCAGAGGCGCGCCGTCCATCGACTGTTGGATAGTCGCGCGTGGTCACGCCCTTGGCATCCTTGTCGACGATGAAGACAGACACGCCGCCTTCGTCGCGGCGGCCACCGCTGGTGCGGGCCGTCACGACCAGCTTGTCAGCCCAAGGTGCGCCGATAACCACAGACTTGTGGCCATTCAGGACATAGCCTGCGCCGTCCTTCTTGGCGCTGGTTTCCAGGTCAGCCAGATTGTAGCGCCCGCGTGGTTCGGCATAAGCGAAAGCGAATGTGCTCGCCCCGCCCATGATCGCGGTCAGGTGCTCTTCCTTCTGGGCCTGGCTACCGCCATGCTTGAGAAAGCCACCGCCACATACAACGCTTGGCACGTAGGGTTCGACCACGAGGCCCTTGCCGAATTCTTCCATCACGATCATGGAGTCGATCGGGCCACCGCCAAGGCCGCCATCCTCTTCAGAGAACGGGGCCATGAACAGGCCAAGCTCGGCAATCTGGGCCCAGATTTCCGGCCGCCAGCCGCTGTCGCTATTGACCGTAGCGACGCGCGTTTCGAAATCGTACTGTTCCCGGATCAGCCGCGCCAGGCTGTCGCGGATCATGCCTTGTTCTTCGGTGAAATTGAAATCCATGTGTTTGTCTCCCGTTCCTGTGGCGCCCTTAGAGGCCCAGGATCATTTTTGTGATGATGTTGCGCTGAATTTCATTGGATCCACCGTAGATCGAAGTCTTGCGCATGTTGAAATAAGTCGGTGCTGAATGGTGGGCATAGTCCGGCCCGATTGGGAATTCATTGCCGCCATCTTCCGGGAAGCCGCGATAATAAGGCGCTCCGTAATGGTTGACCGCTTCCAGGGTCAGCTCCGTCAGGCGCTGCTGGATCTCGGTTCCCTTGACCTTGAGGATGGAGCTTTCTGGCCCCGGTCCCTTGCCCTGAGCCTCTCCGGCCAGGGTCCGCAGTTCAGTGAATTCCAGTGCGGTCAGGTCAATCTCGAGCTGGCTGATCTTGCGGGCAAAATTGTCGTCCTCGATCAGCGGCTTGCCGTCGATCTCTTCCTGAGCCGCGATGGACCGCAGTTTCTCAAGACCGCGTTTGGAGCGGGCCACGCCAGCAATGCCAGAGCGCTCGTGCGCCAGCAGGAACTTGGCATAGGTCCAGCCCTTGTTCTCTTCGCCAACCCGGTTCGAGACCGGGACGCGCACGTCGGTCAGCCAGGTTTCGTTGACCTCGTGACCACCATCAATCGTGATGATCGGGCGCACTTCGATGCCTGGCGTCTTCATGTCGACCAGGATGAAGCTGATGCCTTCCTGGGGCTTGCTGGCATCCGGGTCTGTCCGGCACAGGAAGAAGCCCCAGTCAGCATGCTGGGCCAGCGTGGTCCAGGTCTTCTGACCATTGATCACATAGTGATCGCCATCGCGCACAGCCGTCGTCTTGACCGAGGCCAGGTCAGAGCCTGCGCCCGGCTCTGAATACCCCTGGCACCACCAGACATCGCCAGACTGGATGCCCGGCAAGTGCTGGGCTTTCTGTTCTTCGCTACCGAATGTGTAGATCACCGGTGCCACCATCGAAACACCGAATGGAAGCGGCATGACCGCATCAACGCGGGCATTTTCTTCCGACCAGATATAGCGTTGAGTCGAGGTCCAGCCGGTGCCGCCATATTTCTCAGGCCAGGCTGGGGTCGACCAGCCCTTCTTGCCAAGAATCTTGTGCCAGGCGAGGAATTGTTCGCGCGACAGGTCTTCGCGCGTTCCCATGCCTTTCAACTCCTCGGGATAGTTCTCCTCGATGAAGGTGCGAACTTCGTCGCGGAAGGCAATTTCTTCAGGTGAAAAGTCAAGATTCATGGCGCTTGTTCCCAGATATTCGTGTTTCGCATCTATGTGCCGCTTTCAGATCGCGAATGCAACCTTACGCGCACGTAAGCGTAAATTAAAATGGCGTACAGTGACGCCATGCGCGCTAAAACGTCACGTTCGCCTTACTGGTCCGGGCGGTCTGGTTTGCCGAGAAAAGGGGCGCAGGCCGTGTGCAGAAGACCAACAGCCACAGCCGATCCCATGCCGCCGCCCGTATTGAATTCCATTTCCATGAGCGGCGACAGACCAAGCCGTTCAAGCGCGGCAATATGGGCCGGTCGCTGGGTGACGTGCGCCGCGCGAACATGATCGATGGCCAGCGGATTGATGGCGTGGACGATCCCGGCCGCAATTGTCGTGGCGAACCCATCCAGCACGACCGGTACGCCCTGCTGGCGCGCGGCGATGATTGTGCCGACACAGGCCGCCAGTTCGCGCCCGCCGAGACAACGCAGGGCTTCCAATGGGTCTGTCAGGTGGCCGCGATGGGTCTTCAGGGCCTGACTAACCATTTCGACCCGCTGGGCATTCATTTCCTTCGGCACTTGTGGGCCAGGACGCACCCAATATTCCGGCGAGCCGCCATAAAGCGCACAGGCAACCGCTGCGGCGGCGGTGCCAATCCCCGCCCCGACAACGCCGAGCGCAATCAGGTCTGGCTGGCCCTCGAGCGCCTCGAAGCCATAGGCAATCGTCGCCGCGCATTCGCGCTCGCTCATCGCAGCCTCTTCGGCAATGTTCGGGGTCGGCTTGTCAATGGCCAGTTCGAACACGCGAATATTCGCGCCAACCTGCGCGGCAATCGCAGAAAGGGGCGCACGCCCTTCGCGCAGGGCATCCACCTTTTCACGCGTGCTTTCGTTCGATGACAGGGTCACACCATTCGAGGAAATACCGTGCGAGCCGGCATAGATGGCGAGGGTTGGCGATTCGATGCGCGGCGGGAACCGGCGCTGCCAGCCGGCCAACCAGGCGGCCGCCTCGCCCAGCTTACCGAAATCGCCCTCCCGGCCCATGCCCAGGAGCGCGTCATAGACCTGTTTTGAACAGCCATCATCCGGCGAAGCAGGACGGTGAGCCAGATCACGGACATCATCAAAGGGTTTTGCAGCGCTCATAGCGTCCGACACTGTAGAATCCTTGGTTTCAGCAAGGGCCCAAAACGCCACCATTTGCGCGGGCAAGTCAATCTGGGATTTGTAATTTTCTTCAAACCATCACAAATAAACCCCGTATCAACCGGATCAAAGCAGGCTGCCGCCATGACCAAGGCAAATATTGAAAGCCCGTGCATTCGCGTCTGCGCCGTCAGCGGCCAGACTGGCATGTGCCTGGGTTGCGGACGGACGCTGAAGGAAATCGGCAGCTGGGCCCAGCTCAGCCCGGCCGAGAGGCGCACCATCATGGACGCCCTGCCCGCCCGGCTGGACCAGGCTGCCTCCGGCCTGCCAGATCCGAAATCATGAAACTCTCGCAGGTCTTCATCACACTGGCCCTCGCCGCCCTTGTCGCCGCGTCCGTTTCGCTGCTGATCGCCCCACGGGTGCAAGGCCCCGCCCAGGTTGACCTGAACAGCGCCACGACACCTAGCCAGGACGAAGCGGACCTGCCCGACCAATCGCGCCGTTCGGCCCGTCTCGCCCTGCGCCCGGATGGTCATTACTGGGCCCGCATGCTGGTCAATGACAAGGCGAGTGTCGAATTCATGGTCGATACCGGAGCCAGCGTGGTTGCGCTGACCTATCGCGACGCCCAGAAAATGGGGCTCAACCCCGGCGAGCTGGACTATGAATGGGAAATCCGCACGGCTGGCGGCACCACGATGGGCGCGAGCGTGACGATTGACTCGATGCGGCTCAACCAGGTCCATATCCGCAATGTCGAAGCCATGGTCCTGCGCGCCAATCTCGACCAGTCACTGCTCGGCATGAGCTTCCTGCGCAAGCTGCACTCCTACGAGTTTCGCGGCGAGCGGCTGATCATCAGGCAATAGTCGTCCAGATCATGCGAAGGGCGACAATCGCCAGCAACACCGCAAACAGACGTTTCAGCAAGGCCGCATCCAAAGCATGGGCCAGCCGCGCCCCAACCGGCGCCATCATGACCGTGAAGATCGAGATCAGCCCGAAGGCGGCCACATTGACATAGCCGAGCGAGAATGGCGGCAGGCCCGGCTGCCCCCAGCCGGTATAGAGCGCCGTCAAGGCGCTTGGCAGGCCGATGGCGATGCCGAACCCAGCCGCGGTGGCCACCGCCTGATGGATGGCCCGCCCGCACAGCGTCATCAGGCTGACCCCGAACGTGCCACCGCCAATCCCCATCAAGGCCGACCGGATGCCGATGCCGCTGCCGAGCCCGGCCCGTGCCGCCCCGCCCGGCATGTCCTCGGCGAGTTTCCAGCTCGGCCGCCCGAAGAAAAGCTGCGCCGCCAGGACCAGCGCCATGACCCCGAAAAACAGTTTCAGCGCTTCGGCCGACATTGCTCCGGCCAATAACTGACCGAGCACCGCCCCGAACATGATCCATGGTCCCCAGGTGCGGATGATCGTCCAGTCGACAGCCCCGCGTTTGTTATGGGCCATGACCGAGCGCGCCGAAGTCAGGATGATAGTCGCCAGCGAGGTCGCAATGGCGACATGCGAAGCGGTCGAGCCATAACCCAATGATTCGAACAGGATGATCAGCACTGGCACGATGATCGCGCCGCCACCAATCCCGAACAGGCCCGCCGCGAGGCCACTGAACAGGCCACACGCCGCCAGGGCGAGCACCAGAACACCATAATCTGCAATCAGTTCCGTCATGCTGGCCGGTTAAGCGCTTCGCAGCAAAAAGAAAAGCGCCCTGTGTTCGAACCCCTATTCGAACTGGGCAATCACTGTCTCGATGGTGGCGCCCGGACGGTCCAGAATGGCACTGACCTGGGCACGCTGCTCAATGGCCAGCCAGATACCGGCAAATTCCAGGTCCACGACAGACCATTTGCCCCCACGTTCAATCACCCGCCAGCGCAGTGTGACCCGGTCACCAGGCCGCTCGACCAGGGTCGTGACAACCGCATCGCGGGCATTGCGCTGGCTGATCTTGGTCACGCTCATCTGCACGCCGGAAAACTCGCTGGCATGGGAGACGATCTGTCGGCGCAGATAGGCCTCAAACGCCTCGGTGAACCTTGTTTTAGAGGCATCATCAAGGCTGCGGCCATGGCGGCCCAGCGTGAAGCGGGCAATCGCCGGAACATCGAGCGTTTGCAAGACAGTATCTGCAACCTGGTCTTCGCCCACCACGGCCAGCTCCTGTGCCGCTCCCGCCACGAGGGCTTCGGCTGAACCGGCCTGTTCGACACTGGCATGTGCAAACGGTGCCAGCAGGAGAACCAGAGAAATGAAAACAGGTCTCAACATAATCTATTCCATGCATTTTGCGCGCCAGATTGCGCGGGCAGACGGAAATATGGTCCAGCCGAAAAATTGGAACCGCCCAAATGGCCATAGGGGCTATGCATTTCTCGAATGACCCAGCACGTGCGCCCCGCGCCTCGGGGAGGCCGGGTGTTAAGGCGAGGGTTGTGTTTGTGGAGGCTCAGCCCTGAGCCAGCCCGCAGGGCCGATACGGAGAGGGTTGTGTCTGGCATCGCGCTATGCCCTTCGGGCAC
>CBDUKI010000110.1:0-8658 GCA_965367765.1 uncultured Henriciella sp. | reverse complement strand
GCTGGAGGACAATTTCACCATCTATTCAAATGACCAGGTCGAGGCGCGTGCCCTGCTGACGCCTGACCGCATGGAGCGGCTGATCGCGCTCGAGCGCCATTTCAAGGGCGGCAAGCTGCGCGGCGTTTTCGAGGGCGATCATCTGACCCTGGCACTTGAAGCCAAGAATCAGTTCGAGGCCGGCTCGATCTGGAAACCGCTGGGCAATCCCGACCGGTTCATCAGCGCGCTGGTCGAGATCGGTCTGGTCTGTGACGTGATTGACGGCTTCCTGACCCGTGAATGGGTCAAGGACAAGCTGTAGCGCCGCGCCCTAGAGCGCCGAGGCTTCAAGAAAGGTGATGTCGCGCCCGACCTTGTTGATCACCGCGCCCAGCAGGTAACCGCCACTGGCTGCGATCTCGCGCTTGGCCATGGCGATGTGGTTGGGCCCGGTCCGATCCGCCTCGACAACCAGGATGATGCCATCCTGTTGCGGGGCCATGACGAGCCCGGCGGTTGAGACTTCAAGCGCCGGGGCATCGACCACGGCCCAGTCCGACGATTTGCGCAAGGCGGCCCACCAGTCGGGCGAGACGCGAAAACGCACCTCCTCATCTTCCACCAGGTGAGCATTTCGAAACCGCGTCACCAGCAAGCGCTGATTGGGAATTTCGTTGACCGTCAGCAGCCGCGCCTCACGCATGCCCTTGGCCGAGCGCAGGGCATAGATCTGTTTCTGGCGCAGCGACGCGTCAAAGACCTTGCCGGGCCGGCCAACATCATCTGCGAACCCGGCCTGGAAGGCGCCAAAAGCCTCGTTGCGGGCAAAATCGAGGTCAACCAGCCAAGTCACCCGTTCGCTCTTGCGCGCCGCCAGCAAGGCGAAACTTGCCGCAACGCTGCTCGTGCCTTCACCGCACCGTGCAGCGACGAACATGATCGAACGCCCGGACGCGCCCGGCGGATGGTGACGCGAAACGAAGCGCCACAAGCCTTGTATGTCCGCGCGCACATCCTGCATGCTGATCTTCCATGAAACCGTGTTCCCGCTAGCATGGGCATGGTTAACGCGTGTTTTGCAATTTTACACACCCGGCGCTCAGCGCTGTTTGCGGATCGACGCGAGCACCGGCAGTTTCATCGCCTTTTGCAAGGTCCGCCCGGACGAGAAGCCGGACTGGGTAAACGCATGCAAAAGCCCGACCAGCAGGGCCGAGATGAAGGCAAACAGGACCGTCAGGCCATATATCGTCGCGGCCTGACTTTTCGGCCGGTCGCCAACGCGGGTCGGTGACAATGTCTTGACGGTAATGCTGGCGCCCGGTTCACCCTCGACCCGTTGCAGCTCAGCTTCGCGCGCCAGTTCGACCAGGCCAGCTTCGAGCGCCTGGCGCTGGCGTTGCAGCCCCTGCCATTCTGGCTCCAGTTCGGAAAACCGCTGGATCATGGCCCTGGTTGCCGCAAGATCCGTGTCCAGCTCGGCGCGCTGGCGCTGCAGGCCACGCAGTTCGGCCTGTTGCGAATTGATGGCCGAAGCCAGGGCCTGGTATTGCGGATTGGCCTGGGTCGGGGCGGCCGGATCGGGATCAGCCAATTCAGCCTCAAGCGCCGCGATTTGCTGGTCAATCGCCTGCACCGCGCGGCTTTCAGGCGTGTAGCGGGCGAGCAATTGCGCCCGTTCGGCCTGCAGCGCGCGCAGGGTCTGTTGCGGCGAAACGGCCCCAGGCACGGGCTGGGTCTGCGGCGTGTCGGCGAGTTGGGCACGCATTTCAGCCAGCTCCGTCTGTTGGGCTGCGAGCAAGGCACTGACCGTGGCGCGCTCGGCGGTCAAAGTTACGAACACGGCTTCGGCGGCAGCGCGTTCACCCGCGAAATTGACGATGTCATGCGTATCCAGGAAAGCGCGCGCGGCATCGTCTGCGGCCAACAGGTCAAGCTCCAGCTGCTTGATACGCCCAGCCAGCGGGGCCCACGGGGTGCGTGCCAGCATCGTGTCGCGATAATTGAGATAGCTGGCCAGCGCCGCATTGAGGATCTCGCCCGCCGTGGCGGCATCACCATGACGATAGGTCAGCGTCAGGATCGCGCCATCCTCTGCCCGCACGGCAAAGCTGTGCTTGAACATGGCCAGCGCCTGATTGAACGGACCCGGCGCGCTGGTCCCCTCGCCTAGATGCGGGGCAATACGCTGGGCCGGAAAACGCGAGACAGTCGTCTGCGCCACCGCCAGGCTTTCAGCAAATGCGCGTTCATTGGCAACCATGCCGGGATCGGCCGGGCCGGATGACGCCTGGATGAACAGGCGCACCTCGGCCTGGTAGAGTTTCGGCATTTGCATAGCAGTAAACAGACCCAGCGCGATGATCGGCAAGCACGTCATCAACATCAGCCATTTGGCACGCCACATCCGGGCCAGGAAATCGTTCAGCGAGACAGGCGCACGCGGCGGCTCGTAAGCCGGCCACTGGGATCTGTCCGGGCCTTGGTCTGCCTGGTTGGCCATGTAAGGCTCCACATCGCGATCAGACCCAAATGCCATGTCCCGCTTTATACATTCTTAATCCTTTGCGCCGCGCCCTTCCAGAAAGCAGGTACAGCGCCTAAACGGGTCTGATGTTGCGTATTTTCGCTTTTTGCCTCGCCGTGCTGGCCTTGTGCGTTGCCTGTGTCCACACACCGGAGCCGGCGACGGACCGTGGCGCCTCGCCGCTGCCCTGGTATGTCGACGCACAGATGCCGGGCGAACCTGTGCTGGGGCCGGGCGACAAGCTCTACATCACCGTGCTCGGCGCGCCGGAACTGTCGCAAGCCGTCACACTGGGCGCAGATGGCCGGTTCGAATTTGACTATGTTGGCCTGATCAAAGGGGCCGGACGCAACGTATCGGACGTGGCTGCGGCGCTGCGGACAGCCCTGGCCAGTGAATTGCGCAACCCGGATGTCGAGGTGCAACTGCTCGAACGGGCCGATCTGGCGGTCTATATTGGCGGCCTGGTCAATCCGTCCGGGCGCCGAGACGTGGCCGCCGGCAGCGACCTGTTACAGGCACTGGTGCTGGCCGGAGCAGAACTGGATACAGGTCGCGATCTACAAGTCGTCCTGATCCGCAGAAGCGAAGACGGCACGCTACAATCCGCACAGTTTCCAGTCGGTGACCTGACCCGCCCGCCTGCCCCACCCCTGATCCTGATGCGCCGCTTCGATGTGGTAATCGTGCGCCGCGAACAGGTGGAAAACCTCGACACATTCGCTGAAACCGTCGTGCGCAGCGCCGTGCCCGCAGACATCGCCGCGCACTTTGCCGACAAGGGCTAAGCCGGCGCGGCAACGGAAAAACCGCATTGCGGCCCTTTTCCCGGCCCGATCATCGGCTTATGCGGAATGAAACCCATAAAGACAGGACCCTTCCCATGGCTGATGCAGACAACACGCTCATCCTCGAAACCACCAAAGGCACCGTGACCATCGAACTGCGCCCGGACCTTGCCCCGAACCATGTCGCCCGGATCAAGGAACTGGCGCGCGAAGGTTTCTATGACGGCATCGTCTTCCACCGCGTGATTGACGGCTTCATGGCCCAGTGTGGCTGCCCACAAGGCACCGGCATGGGTGGCTCTTCCAAGCCGGACCTGCAGGCCGAATTCAACGCTGAACCACACGTACGCGGCACCTGTTCCATGGCCCGCACCAACCAGCCACACTCGGCCAACAGCCAGTTCTTCATCTGCTTTGATGATGCCCGCTTCCTCGACAACCAGTACACCGTCTGGGGCAAGGTCGTGGACGGCATGGACGCGATTGATCAGCTCAAGCGCGGCGAGCCGGTACAGAACCCCGATTCAATCGTCTCTATGAAAGTGGCTGCGGACGGCTAGACTGGATCCATGGCAAACAAAGGCACTGGCAATCGAATCGGCTCGGGCAAGTTCAGCCTGCTCGGGTCGCGTATTGCCAGGCTGATCTTTGCCTCCAACCTGGCTGGCCTGATCATCCTCATCATCGGCGCGATGGTGCTGAACGAGATGCGGGCCAGCTTTGTCGTCTCCAAGAAGCAGGACCTGGTCGGCCAGGCGCAGGTCCTGTCAGACCTGATTGCCGATGACGCCACCTATGGCGCGCCCGAACCCTCGCTCGACGAGACCTTGGCGCGGGTTGCCCTGGCCTCGCTGTCGCTGCCGGAAACGCTGCGCGGCAAGATCTACACAACCGACCAGAACCTGCTCGGCGACAGCTATTTCCTGTCAGACCGGGTGATCGTCTCGAACCTGCCCCCCCTGAAAGAGCCGGGGCGCGTGACCGTACTGTCCAAGGGCCTGTCGGAATGGGCCGTCTCAATCTTTGATGCCATCACCCCGGCGCGCGGCAGCGATGCGGTGCGCACGCAGACCTTCGAAGAAGAGTTCGCCGAGGCCCTGGAAGGCAATGAAGCGGCGAGCCAGCGCTTCAATGACCGTGGCCAGCGTATTATCTCGGTCTCTGTGCCAATCCAGCGCGTGTCGGCGGTGGTTGGGATCCTGACACTGGAATCGAACGATATCGACGCCATCATCCGGGCCGAACGGGCGGCGCTGATCCCGTTCATCGCGGTTGCTATCCTGGTGGCGCTGATCACATCTGCCCTGTTGACCATCGGGATCGCCAACCCGCTCAAACGCCTGTCCCAGGCCGCCGATGACATTCGCTCCGGGTCCAGCAGCGCCCTTGACTTGCCGCGCGTGACCCGCCGCCATGACGAGATTGGACGCCTGGCACAATCGGTCGAGGCAATGACCAGCGCCCTGTTCGAACGGATCACGGCGAATGAAAGCTTTGCCGCCGATGTCGCCCACGAATTGAAGAACCCGCTGACCTCGATCCGCTCAGCGGTGGAAACAGCAGAACTGGTGCAGGATGATCCCAAGGCGTTGGAAAAGCTGCGTCAGGTGATTGCCCAGGACGTGCAGCGCCTCGACCGGCTGATTACCGATATTTCCAATGCCTCGCGCCTGGAAGCAGAGATAACCCGTATCCCGATGGAGAACCTGGACATATCGCGTTTCGTCAAGGACGTGACCGCGACATATGACGGGCTGAACCAACGCGGCGTAACCGTGGTCTTCAGGGATTCGACCCTGAATGCGGGCCTGAGTGTACATGGCCGCGAAGGCCCACTCGGGCAGGTGCTGCGCAACCTGATCGACAATGCGCGGTCATTCTCGCCTGAAGGTGGCAAAGTCGAGGTTATCCTCGAACAAGGCCGGATCGGCCCACAGACCACGGCGCGCATTTCGGTTGAGGACAATGGCCCGGGCATTCCCAAGGACAAGCTGACCAAGATTTTCGAACGCTTCTATACCGACCGGCCAGCCGGGGCTGCCTTTGGCAACAATTCCGGCCTTGGCCTGTCAATCGTCGCGCAGATCGTGGCGACGCATAAAGGAACGGTTACGGCGGAGAACATTCCAGGCCGCGGGGCCCGCTTTGTCGTCGAACTTCCAGCCACATAATCGTGGTTAACGCCTGCATAACCTACTTGACCTTACCATTCGGCGTGTCAGCATCATCGCTGAAACTGCTATTGGATAAGGCCAATGATAGGCATCGTCGTCGTCAGCCATGGCAAGCTCGCCCGCGAACTGGTTCGCGCCGCCGAGCATGTCGTGGGTGAGCAGAAAGCCTTCCGGTCGATTTCCATAGAAGCTGAAGACGATATTGATGGTCGTCGCGAACAGATCCGCGATACGGTGAAAGCCTGTGACAGCGGCAAGGGCGTGATCATCCTGACCGACATGTTTGGTGGCACGCCCTCCAATCTCGCCCTATCCAATCTCGCCCCCGGAAAAGTCGACGTGGTCGGCGGCGTCAACCTGCCCATGCTGATCCACCTGGTTCAGATCAGGGACCAGCTGACGCTGGCCGAGGCCGTGCAGGCCACCTGTGATGCTGGCCAGCGCTATATCCGCATCGGGTCTGAAATTCTCAGTCGGAACAAATGACCGTTTTGGAAACTCGCCGCGTTATCATCGTCAACCGCAAGGGGCTGCATGCCCGTGCCTCGGCCAAGCTGGCCAAATTGGCGCTGACCCTACCCGCCACCGTGACGATCAGCTTTGACGGCGAAACCGCCGATGCCCGCTCGATCATGGATCTTCTCTGCCTCGGTGCCGGGGTTGGCGATCAGGTCGATCTCAGCGCCAGCGGCAAGAATGTCGATGCGGCGCTGGACGCGGTCGCGGCGATGTTCAATGACGGGTTCGGCGAACTGGCGGAAGACGAAGCCACCGGCAAATAGGTCAGAGCACCAGGGGTGCCAGCCAGAAACCAATCACCGTAATCACCACGATCCCCACCAGATTAACCCGCAGGCCATGCCTGATCATCTGCGACACGGTCACCTCGTCCGTGGCATAGATGATCGCGTTCGGGGCCGTCGCCACGGGCAGCATGAAGGCACAACTGGCCGCCACCGCCGCCGGGGCGAGCAGGCTGGCCGGCGCCACCCCGACCCCGACCGCCAGCGCGCCAAGGATCGGCGCCAGCGTCGTCATGGTCGCAACATTGCTGGTCAGTTCGGTCAGGAAAATCACAACGCTCACCACCACCGCCACGAACAGGATGGCCGGCAGCGCGCTCAGCACGTCCAGATTGGCCCCGATCCATTCTGACAGACCCGTATCCTTGACCGCATTGCCAAGCGCGATACCACCACCGAACAGGAGCAACACCCCCCAGGGCAGGCGCACCGCCTCTTCCCAGCGCAGCAGGGCCTGGCTTTCGTCTCCGCCAGCCGGAACAGCGCAGACCAGGACGGCCCCGAAGATCGCAATCATCATGTCAACCTGGGCCCCGGAATACTGGCTCAGCGTGGTCCAGCCGAGGCTGGCCAGCAGATCGACCGTCCACAGGCGAGAGACCCACAGAACCGCAATGACAGCGAAAACCGCTGCGATGCGCCGCTCTGGCACGGTCATCCGCCCGAGGGCGGCACGTTCTTCGCGAACATCCTTTAGCGCGGCCCCGGCATCGCCAAGGTCAGTCACATCCTTCGACACCGCCCACCAGGCCGCTGGGATAAGCAACAGGACCGTCGGCAGCCCGAACGCCATCCATTGCGGGAAACTGATACTGGTGCCGGTTTCGCGTTGCAGCCAGTCCATGGCGATCAGGTTGGTCGGCGTGCCGATCGGCGTCGCAACCCCGCCGATCGAGGCGGCATAGCAGACCCCTAATAGCAGCGCGACGACGAAGCGCCCGCTCTTGTCGTGCAGGCTGGCGGCCGCCGACAGGGCAATCGGCACCATCATCAGCGTGGTCGCGGTGTTGGAAATCCACATCGACAGCAGGGCCGTCGCCACCATGAAGCCGAAAATCAGCGCGCGGGGCGAGGTGCCGACACGTGAGACAATGTTCAGCGCGATACGCTTGTGCAGCCCCCAGCGCTCAATCCCGATGGCGACAACAAAGCCGCCAAGCAGCAGGAGAACGATATGATGGGCATAGCCGGAACCGACCTTGGCAGGCGAGGCCGCCCCGACCAGCGGCAGAACGATCAGCGGCAGCAAAGACGTCACCGGAATCGGGATCGGCTCGGTTGCCCACCAGATCGCCATCCAGACCATCAGTGCCCCGGTCGCCCAGGCTGGAAACGCCAGGCCTTCAGGCGCCCCCAGTAACAGCATCATGGCAGCCAGCGCCGGCCCCAGGATCAGTCCAACCCGTTTTGTCTTAGTCATGCCGCCTTCCCTTGCCCTCATGGGACGGCACAGGGACAATCTGTCAAGGCAGGACGACAGAAGTTCGCATTTCCCCTCTGCGCCTGGCGTGCTAGAGGCCAGCCACACACGGATACAAACACAATATCAAGGAAGCCGCATGAGCGCCCAGGACAAAGCCTTTCGCACTGAATCTGACACGATGGGACCGGTTGAGGTCGCCAGTGACAAATACTGGGGCGCCCAGGCCCAGCGTAGTCTCGGCAATTTCAAGATCGGCTGGGAAAAGCAGCCCGTGCCAATCGTTCGCGCCCTTGGCATCGTCAAGCGCGCCGCCGCCGAAACCAACATGGCGCTCGGCAAGCTCGACCCGAAACTCGGCGAGGTCATCATCAAGGCCGCCAATGAAGTGATTGAAGGCAAGCTGAACGATCATTTCCCGCTGGTTGTCTGGCAGACCGGATCGGGCACCCAGTCAAACATGAATGCCAATGAGGTGATCTCCAACCGTGCGATTGAGATGCTGGGCGGGGAAATGGGGTCCAAGTCGCCAGTCCACCCCAACGATCATTGCAATATGTCGCAAAGCTCCAACGACACCTTCCCGACAGCCATGCACATTGCCTGCGCCGAGGAGGTCTCCCACCGCCTGCTACCGGCCCTGCGTCACCTGCACAAGGCGCTCGACGCCAAGGCAAAGGCGTGGACCGAGATCATCAAGATCGGCCGCACCCACACCCAGGACGCCACCCCGGTCACGCTCGGCCAGGAATTCTCCGGCTATGCCCAGCAGGTCGAGAACGGCATTGCCCGCATCGAGGCGACGCTTCCGGCCCTGATGCAACTGGCCCAGGGCGGCACGGCGGTCGGCACTGGCCTCGCCTCGCCGGTCGGCTTTGCTGAAAAAGTGGCCGAACAGATCGCCGAGATCACCGGCCTTGCCTTCACGTCAGCCCCCAACAAGTTCGAGGCGCTGGCCGCTCAT
>CBDUKI010000109.1:0-8731 GCA_965367765.1 uncultured Henriciella sp. | reverse complement strand
CGTATGCGCACACTCGTGTTGGAATTGACCGTTACCTGGTACTGGCCCGCATCGTCTGCGGTATCGCTGTCGAGCACGGTACCACTGGAATTGACCACTTCGACAGTGGTGCCGCGCGCCGGTTTCTGGGTCGTTGCGGCATAGTTCAAACCCATCGGTACATTGCTGAGCGGCACGCTGTCATAAGTCACCGTCCCGCTAATATTCACTGTTGCTGGCGGTGGAGGTGGAGGCGGCGGTGGTGGCGGAGGAGGAGGAGGAGGTGGTGGTGAAACCGTCCCTGATGAACTTCCGCCGCCGCCACAAGCTGCAAGGCCAGTTGCGGCCAGCACAAGTGCAATCGCCGTCGCCGCGCGCCTGATCGCCGAATCCCCTGTTCGATAAACCATGCCGTTTCCTCGTCCCTCGTCGCCCGCCCTATTCCCAAGCTAGCGCCTTCGCGCCGTCGCGCAAAGCAGAATAGCAGCTTTCCGTGACATCCCCCTTCGTGGATCACAAACAGACGGTAAACTTGCCGTGATAAGATATCTTTCCGCTGGGAAAGACCTTTGAATTTCGAACCGACCTCCCAAATCCACGCAACATTCGCCGGAAAAGGACACCCAAATCGGCCAACCGCGCAAACTTATTGCTGGAATGCCACTTATTTGCACTCCTTATGCCTGAGTTTAACTTTTCTGGTTGCAGCCCAGCAACTTTTTGCCCAATGAGGCACCATGAAAATATCAATTATCAAAGAAACCAGTCCGGCGGAAACCCGCGTTGCGGCGACCCCGGATACCGTCAAGAAACTTGCGTCTCTCGGCCATGAATTGACCCTGGAGAAGGGCGCAGGATTGGTCGCGGGTTATACGGACGAGGCCTTCAAAGAAGCCGGAGCCAAGATCGCCGCCTCTGCAAAGACAGCGGTCAAGGATGCCGACATCCTGTTCAAGGTCGCGGCCCCGTCTGCTGAAGAGATCGCGTTGCTGCCAGAAGGCCTGACCGTGATTGCGCTCATGAACCCGTTCGCGCTTGATACGGCGCCGCTCAATGCTGGCAAGCTTACCACGCTGGCCATGGAATTCACGCCGCGCATCACCCGCGCTCAGAGCATGGACGCGCTGTCCTCACAGTCTAACCTGGCTGGCTACCGGGCCGTCATCGAAGGCGCGACGATCTATGGCCGCGCCATGCCGATGATGATGACGGCGGCTGGCACGGTTGCCCCGGCCAAGGTCTTCGTCATGGGGGCGGGTGTTGCCGGCCTGCAGGCCATCGCGACCGCACGGCGACTTGGCGCAGTCGTAACCGCAACCGATGTGCGTCCCGCCGCCAAGGAACAGGTTGCCTCGCTGGGTGCCAAGTTCATTGCCGTCGAGGATGAAGAGTTCAAGGCGGCCGAAACGGCTGGCGGCTATGCCAAGCAGATGTCGGCTGAATACCAGGCCAAGCAGGCCGAACTGACCGCCAATCATATCGCCAAGCAGGATATTGTGGTCACCACCGCGCTGATCCCCGGTCGTCCGGCGCCAGTGCTGGTTTCCGAGGACATGGTCAAGACCATGCGCCCGGGCTCTGTCATCGTCGACATGGCCGTCAGCCAGGGCGGCAACTGCCCGCTATCGGAAGCTGACAAGGTGGTCGACGTCAATGGTGTGAAAGTTGCCGGTTTCTCCAACCTGCCCGCCCACCTGCCTGCCGATGCCAGCGCCCTGTTCGCCAAGAACCTGCTGGCCTTCCTGCCGCTGATCACCGCCGAGGATGGCAGTCTGAACCTTGATACCGATGACGAGATCGTCACCGCGATGGTGCTGACCCGTGATGGCAAGACCGTGAATGAGAGGATTTCCTCATGAGAAAATTTATCCTGAGTGGCGTGATGGCTTCGGCCTTCGCCCTACCCGCCTTTGCCGCTGATGCCAGCGGCGTGAACCCAACCGTCTTCCTGGCCGCGATCTTCGCCATGGCCTGCTTTGTCGGGTACTATGTCGTCTGGTCGGTGACCCCGGCCCTGCACACGCCACTGATGGCTGTGACCAATGCGATTTCATCGGTGATCATTGTTGGCGCCATTGTTGCCGCAACCGCATCCGGCACGCTGAATGGCGGCTGGATCGCCAAGGCGCTCGGCGGCTTCGGCGTGGCGCTGGCCAGTGTCAATATTTTCGGCGGCTTCCTGGTGACCCAGCGCATGCTCGCCATGTACAAGAAGAAAGGGGACTAAACGATGGAACAGTTTGCTTCCACCTGGGCCCCGCTGCTCTATCTCGTATCGGGCGTGCTCTTCATCCTGGCCCTGCGCGGCCTGTCCAGCCCGGCCACCTCACGTGCCGGTAACCGCAATGGCATGATCGGGATGACGATTGCCGTGCTGACCACGCTGGTTCTGTTCCGCCACAGCCTTGACTGGACGACGCTTGCCATCCTGGCCGGTGGTGTCGCGATTGGCGGCGGCATCGGAGCGATGATCGCTCGCAAGATCCCGATGACTGACATGCCTCAGCTGGTCGCTGCCTTCCACTCGCTGGTCGGCATGGCCGCCGTCCTGGTCGCCGCTGCGGCGCTCTACGCGCCCATGAGCTTCGGCATCGGCACGGTTGGCCATCTGGCCACCGCGTCACTGATCGAACTTTCGCTCGGCTCAGCCATTGGTGCCCTGACCTTTACCGGATCCGTCATCGCTTTTGCCAAACTGAACGGCAACATGTCTGGCGCGCCGATCATCCTGCCAGCCCGTCACCTGCTGAACATTGCGATTGGCGTCGGCATCGTCACGCTGATTGCCATCCTGGTCTCTAGCGGAGGGAGTGCAACCTGGGCCTTCTGGGGGCTGACTGCCCTCGCCCTGGTGCTTGGCATCACGCTGATCATCCCGATTGGCGGGGCGGATATGCCTGTCGTTGTTTCTATGCTAAACTCTTATTCCGGATGGGCCGCTGCGGCGCTTGGATTCACCCTTGGAAATTTTGCATTGATCATCACAGGCGCGCTGGTCGGCTCGTCCGGCGCCATCCTGTCATACATCATGTGCAAGGGCATGAACCGCAGCTTCATCTCGGTCATCCTCGGTGGCTTTGGCGGTGACGATGCCGCCTCTGGTGCCGCGGCCGGAGCAGATGACCGCCCGTTCAAACGCGGCTCCGCCGAAGATGCCGCCTTCATCATGAAGAACGCCTCCAAGGTCATCATCGTGCCGGGTTACGGCATGGCTGTGGCCCAGGCCCAGCACGCCCTGAAGGAAATGGCCGACAAGCTGAAGGAAGAAGGCGTCGAGGTGAAATACGCGATTCACCCGGTGGCGGGCCGGATGCCCGGGCACATGAACGTGCTTCTGGCCGAAGCCCAGGTGCCGTATGATGAAGTCTTCGAGCTTGAGGATATCAACTCAGACTTCCGCAATTCTGAAGTGGCCTTCGTCATCGGTGCGAATGACGTGACCAACCCATCTGCCAAGACAGACACGACCAGCCCGATCTATGGCATGCCGGTCCTGGATGTCGAAAACGCTGGCACGGTGCTGTTCATCAAGCGCTCCATGGGGGCGGGTTATGCCGGGGTACAGAACGAGCTGTTCTTCCGAGACAATACAATGATGCTGCTCGCCGATGCCAAGAAAATGGTCGAGGATATCGTCAAATCGCTTTAGGGTGACAAAGTCTCGGAACAGTCAAAGCCCGGCAAGGTCACTTGCCGGGCTTTTTCTTTTGCAGCCCCCGCGGTGGTCCCCCCACCCATCGGTTCGTCCCTTGTAAGGACGTCACGGCCAGCACGGTTCATCGAAACATTTTTGCACTGCCGGCATAAGGCAACACATGTTGCTATTTGCAGTCCTGACTAGTCGATCAGCTGCAAGGCATTGGCCCGCAACACCAGCTCGACATTGTTACCGACCCAGAGCTTTTCCCGGATGGTCATGAAGGAGCGTCGTATCCATTGTTCCGACGAACCGGTCAGCTTGGCGATTTGCACCGCCGTCTGACCACGCGCCAGCAAGCGAACCAGGCGCACTTCGCGCGGTGTCAGGCCGAGCATCTGGGCCGTACGGCTCGCCAGGTCTGCGGCAAAAACCAGATCAAACAGGTTAGCCGCCGCATGCATCCGGTTGACCTGTTCCTCGGTAAGCTCGGCCTGATTGACAGCAATCGCGCTCATGCCACCAGGCACGATTGAGCCATTTCGAAAGGCAATGCCGATCCCGTTCATCCGCCCAAAGCGCCGCGTCAGGTCGATAAACTCAGCCTGCTTTTCGTTCTTGGCGCACACGGTGTCACGGAAGCGGAAGACGCCCGTCCATTCCATGATTGTATTACGCACCCAGTCGTGGTCCTCATAGTCGCCACACTCATAAGCTTCAGCCCATTCCTGATCCCATTGGATGAACCGGTTGCCGACCAAGTTCTGGCCGCCATCAAACGAGCGACGGGCATAGTACAGATCCGTATAGCCAAGCTCATTGGCATGGGCCTTCAGCAGGTCGAACTTTGCCTCCGACCCTAGGTCATCGCTGATGCGATTGTAGAATTCAGTCGCCGCTGAAATGGCTCGTCTCCACGCTATTTTCCCACCTATAAGGTCCAGCTGACGCGGGCATTCAAGCTAAAAGCCCCGAAATCACGACCAGTTTGCCAGCCCCGCCCGGATGGTCCTTGCAGGGCTTACCAAAATGGCCTGGTACGCGCCTAGATCAGGGCATACCCGCGTGCATTGATGAAATTGATCAACTCCTGGCGACGCCGGCCCGGATCCGGGTGGGTCGACATGAATTCCGGCGGGCGGTTGCCGGCGCTGCGTTTGTCCATCAGCTCCCACAGGCGCGGAGCCTGGGTCACGTCATAGCCTGCCTTGTGCATGTAATCGACGCCAAGCTTGTCAGCTTCCAGCTCATGCTGGCGGCTATACGGCAAGAGAACGCCGAATTGCAGCGCCGCCCCACCGAGCGCGACGATCGTACTTCCGTATTGCTTCAACTCATCAGACTGGGCGATGGCAATGGAACCGGCAACCATGGTCAGCTGAGCAGCCGTTTGCGCAGAGGCGCGGGCCGCTGAGTGACGACCATCAATGTGCCCCGCTTCGTGACCAAGCACGGACGCCAGCTGGTCATCATTCTCGGTCAGCTCGGTAATGCCGCGATACACACCGACCTGTTGGCCGGGCATGACAAAAGCATTGACGTCATCTGTATCGAACACCGCCACTTCCCATTCGGATGGGGTATAATGCGACGATTGGTTATATATGTCCGTCAGCGCGGTGGTTCGTCCGCGCGCCGTGCGGTCCCAGACGTTCAGTACCCGGTTGCGCAACCGGCTATCGCTGGTCTGCGGGGTCTGGGATTTCATGTCGCTCCATGCCGCCGATGACATCGCCGCGAGAGAGGCATTGTCAAACCCTGGCAGGATCAACTGGCTCGCACCAGTGACCGGATTGGTCGAACAACCAACGACAAGCGGCACGACGGTGCCACTGGCCAGGCCCTTGATAAGGCCACGCCGAGACATCTTTATACGCGGTGCTTTCTCGAGAAAATCACGTGGCGCGTCCACCCGTTCGCCGGTTTCAATCATTTCTTCCGTAATCATGCCAAATCTCCCTTTGTGAGAACCATAGCCCGAATTCCACCCTAGGCAAAAACAATATACCCGGCAGAGACTTGCAAAAACTATCTCGCACGTCACGTGAATGCTTGATGAAGCGAGAAAGGCAGTTTCTGGGCGGCCCTATGCCCCCAGTTCGGCGGCCTGCACGATCCAGCCCTCACGTTCAATACGCCCCTGGAAAGACAGGTGCTGGTCAATCCAGGCCGTGTTTTCCGGCGTCCATTCAGAAATCTGTGCAAACGTCCATATGCCAAGCCCGTTCAGCACTTCAGCGATCTTCGGGCCGATCCCGGTAATTTGCGTCAGGTCATCGGCATCATCGCCCGGATTGTCGATCTGCGTCGGCTGCACAGGCATGATGTTCGCCGCGTCCAGTTCCTTCAAAAGCGCATCTGCCGGGTGCGGTTCGGCCTCCGGTTCAGGTGCATCCTCAACGCTTTCCGATGGGGGTTCGCTGTCGGCGACAACCGGCTCTACTTCGGTCTCGCTTCCGGTCTCGTTCGGTGCTTGCTCGGGTGACGAACCGGTCTCGCTCGCCTCCTCGTCATTGCCATCCTCATAGTAAGCCAGCCGCCCTTCCAGGTAGCGATTGCGCCAGCGCAGGCGCGCCAGTTCTTCATCACCCGCATCCGGGGTCGGCTCTGCAACAGGCGTATCTTCAACAGGTGCCGCCACAGGCACAGCACTAGCAACCGACTCGGGAGCCTCAGCCACCACCCCTTCCAGCGCTTCGACACGCTGACGCAGGTAAGCATTTTGCCAATTCAGTTTTTCAAGGCTCACATCGCCCAGCGCTGCAACAGGTTCCGCCGTTTCCGGCTCACCTGGCGCCGCGCTGACCTCTGCCTCCAGGCTTGCTATGCGCTCTTCCAGCCAGCGGTTGCGCTCATTCAGGGCATCAGCCTCTTCCTGACTCATGGCTGAGCTAGCTGCAGCTGCCGCCAGTGCTGCACCTGCCTTGCCGGCAAGATCGCCCTTGGCATCCCGGCCACGCAGCGACTCAAGCTCGGCACGGGCCGACATCAGTTCACTGCCCAATTCCAGGATCTTATTTTCGCGCTGTTCCAGCTCGACTTGCAGGGAATCATCACCCGATACGGCCTGCGCCGTCTGGGCGGCTTCATCCTGGCGTTTGCGCTGGGCGGCATAGAGCGCATCAACTTCGCTACGCGTCTGCTCCAGTTCGGTCAGCGCAATATCCCGCTCGACCATGGCCTTGCGAATGCGATTGCCGACAAACAGGCCGCGCAGGGCCATGCCCAATAGCAGGCCAAGCACCCCGGCGGCCGCAAGCGCAATCCACATCTGTGAAATAAGCCAATGCATCTAGTTGCTCCGTTCCTGAACCTTCAAGTTCAATTCCTGTTAGTCTGCCTGCCCGCCCGATGCCGGATTGTCCAGCGCGGCTGGCTCGGGCTCGGGGACCGGAAGGTCAGTTTCTGGTTGTTCCGCATCTGCGGTATCTGTTTCATTGTCTTCCATGACGGGTTCTTCCGCACCATCTTCAACGGCTGGCTCAACCACTGGCGCGAGCGTAACAGGCGCTGTCGTGTCGAAATCGGTCGTCACCTGCCAGACCCCGCCCCACAGATATCCACCCTTCCCCGATGAGGTCAGCACTGCCAGGCTAGCTGCCGCTGCTGCACTGTCGCTGGGGGGATAACCGCCCAATGTCGCGGACTGCCCATCCATCGAAACGCTTGCCCATTCGAACCCACCCTCGCGCAGGGCCGTTTCGGCATTGTGCTGGAGGCGGGCCTGCAACTGCGCGGCATTGAGGTGATATTCGGAAGTGCCCTGGGTCGCGACAAAACCAAGCAGGACAAGCCCTGCACTCGACAGGCCGGCGACCATCGTATCGTAGACACTCATCGATACACTCTCCCCGTTCAGACCCCGTTAACGATACAGGTCTGCCTTATCCCTATGAATCAGGCAAGTCTGTGATACAGGGCGGGTATGAGTGTACACCCAGACCAGATCAGTTCGGCCAGCAATCCGCTCATCAAAATGTTACGGGCGCTGGACCGCAAGAAAACACGTGCCGAAACCGGCCTGTTCCTGGCCGAAGGCGCCCGCCTGATCGACCAGGCCCTGGCTCAGGGCTGGCAGGTCGATACGCTAGTGATCTCGACCAGTAGCCTTGAGCGTGACTATGTTCAGGCCCTGTCGGCGCGTGCAGCCGCCACCGGCGCCCGCATCGTCCATGTGCCTGATCGGCTCGCCGGGCAGATTGCGCGCAAGGACAATCCGCAATCGCTAATCGCCGCCATCCGCCAGAAGCCATTGGGCCTCGATCAGCTCGATCCGGCCCAGCCGGGTTTGTGGATCGGTCTCTACCAGGTCCGGGACCCGGGCAATCTCGGCACCATCCTGCGCACGGCCGATTGTGCGGACGTGGCCGGGGTGATCATGATCGACCAGTGCTGTGACCCGTTCAGTGTCGAGGCGGTACGCGCCTCCATGGGCTCGCTGTTCGATGTTCGTCTCGCACGTGCCGGGTTCGACGAGTTTAACACCTGGCGCAAGCAGCTAGGCCTCTCCATGGTCGCCGCCAGCGTCAATGGTGACACACCCCATACCGGAGTGGACTTCTCGGTGAAGCACTTCTTCACGCCGGTCAACGGCTCCTTCGAGTCCTACAACGCCACGCTGATGTTCGACGCGGAGAACCCGGAGAACAGCTCCGTCCGAGTGAGTATCGACGTGTCCAGCATCGAGACCGGCAACGCGGACCGGAACGCGCACCTGATGTCCGAGGACTTCTTCGAGGTCGAGACCTACCCGTACATCACGTTCGTGTCGGAGTCGGTGCGCCAGGTGTCGGCCAACCAGCTCCTGGTCCGGGGCCCGCTGAAGATCAAGGGCCAGGTCCGTGACGTGGAGTTGCCCGTGACCATCCTGGGCATCAAGGACATCCCTGAGGAGATGCAGGGCATGCTCGGCGGCGTGACGAAGGTGGCCAGCTTCGAGACCGCCCTGACCCTCGACCGTCGCGACTTCAACGTGGGCGTCGGCTCCTGGGCCGCCACGGCGGTGGTGGGCAAGGACGTGAGCATCTCCATCGCGCTCGAGGCGAACCGGAAGTAGCGGTCCGCCCTGCGGATGGACGGGTCCGAGGCCCGCGCTCCGGAAGGGGCGCGGGCCTC
>CBDUKI010000108.1:0-8745 GCA_965367765.1 uncultured Henriciella sp. | reverse complement strand
ATGGCGGCACGCTGCTACTCGACGAGGTGGGTGACATGCCGCTCGGCACGCAAAGCAAGATTTTGCGGGTCTTGACCGAGCAACGGTTCCAGCGCGTCAACGGGCGCTCGGACGTGACTGTCGATGTGCGCGTGATGTCGTCATCGACCCGCGATCTTGAGGAGGCCACCGCCAATGGAACCTTCCGAAAGGACCTCTATTACCGTCTGAATGTCGTGCCGCTGCACGTGCCCGCCCTGGCCGAACGCCGCGACGATATTCGCGACCTCGTGCACTATTTTGCTGAGCGGATCTCCGATAGTTCCGGTCTCAATGCGCGGGCGTTCTCTGCAGAGGCGATCGCAGTGCTGCAATCAATGACCTGGCCGGGCAATGTGCGCCAGTTGCGGAACCTGGTTGAACGTGTGCTCATCCTTTCGCGCGACAGTACGGAAACCGCCGTCAGTGTCGCCGAGCTGCCGCTGGATCGCAACAGTGATGGTGATGGCAGCGGAGCAAGCGTTTCGGCCGACCTGGTTGGCCTGTCGCTTCGTGATGCGCGTGAACAGTTTGAGCGCGAATACCTGACCCTGCAAATCACCCGGTTTGACGGCAATATCTCGCGTACCGCAGAGTTTATTGGCATGGAGCGTTCGGCTTTACACCGAAAATTAAAGGCTCTGGGTATAGATTCATCAGCTAGTCGGCCGGATACCAGATAGATGCGCGTCATCATTTGCGGGGCAGGGCGCGTCGGGCAGGGAATTGCCCGGCACCTGGCCCAGGAAAATCACGATATCATCATGGTGGATGAGAATGCGGACCTGATTGACCGCGTTCAGACAGATTATGATGTCCGCGGTGTGGTTGGTCATGCCGCGCACCCGGAAACGCTGGATGCAGCCCAGGCCGATTCTGCAGACATGCTGATCGCGGTCACGCATTTTGACGAAATCAATATGGTTATCTGTCAGGTGGCCGACACGATGTTTTCCGTGCCGACCAAGATTGCGCGGGTCCGGGCGGCAACTTATCTCGACAAGGCGAATGCCAAGCTGTTCTCGCGCGCCGGTTTCCCGATTGATCTCGTCATCTCGCCAGAGATCGAGGTCGGCGAAGCAATCCTGCGCCGCATCAGGAGCCCGAACTCGGTCTCCAGTATCAGCTTTGAAGATGGCAAGATTGATATCCTGGGTATTCGTGTGAACGATGAGAGCCCGCTGCTTGATACGGCATTTGACCAGATACCAGAGCTGTTTCCAGACTTGAATGCCCGTGTCATCGGGATTACCCGCGGCCCGCGCGTCTTCGCGCCCCGCCAGAATGACAATTTGCAACCAGGCGACCTCGCCTATGTCGCGGTCAAGCGCAAGGATGCCCTGCGGCTGAACAAGCTGTTCCACAATACGGATGAAGACCTGCGCCGGGTTATCATTGTTGGTGGCGGCAATGTTGGTCTCTATGTAGCCTCCAAGCTGGAGCGTGACACGAATGTGCGCGTGCGCATCATTGAGCAGCATGAAGCACAAGCCGATTTGGTCGTATCGCGCCTCAAGCAGACCATCGTGATCAATGGCGACGGTCTGAGCCGCGATATCCTTGAAGAAGCGGGGGCTTCGAACGCGGATATCGTCATCGCTGTGACCGATGATGACAAGACGAACATGCTGATCGGCAAGCTGGCCAAGCAGATGGGGGCCAAGCGCACCCATGCCCTTGTGAATTCCTACGAGCTTGTCGCAATCTCCAGAGACCTCGATATCGATGCGGTGCTTGACCCGCGCGCCCTCAGTGTCTCTCGCATCCTGACCAAGATCCGCAAGGGTCGCATCCTGACTGTCGAGGCGCTGGAAGATGGCGCGGCTGAAATCGCCGAAGGCATTACTCTGGCGTCTTCACCGCTGATTGGCCAGCATATCGACTATGAAGACCTGCCCGAAGGGGTCACCGCTGCGGCTATCATTCGAGATGGGAAAACCATTTTTCCGCATGAAAAGACCGTGATTGAGGTCGATGACCGATTGCTGATCTTCTACGAAGCCGACATGACGACCAAGGTCGAACGATATTTCCGCGTCAGCGCCGACTTCTTCTAGAGAGCGGGGTGATTTCCTTTGAACCATCTGGCGATCGTTCGAATTCTCTGCATCATTGGCCTGATCCTATCTGGCCTGATGGCCCTGAATGGCCTGTTCGCCGCAGCGCTTGATGAATACAACTATGTCTTTCCGTTCCTGCTGGCCGTGGCGGTGACGGGTATTCCCAGTGCCGTCATTCTCTACCTGACCAATAAGCCGGAACAGAAGACGCGGGCGACGGATGGCCTTGCTGTCGCTTTTCTCTTCTGGACGGTCATTCCGGCCTTCTGTGCCATTCCGTTCATTCCGCTATCGGGGGCAGGGGGCTGGATTTCGGCCTATCATGAGGCCGTCTCCTGCATCACGACAACAGGACACAGCGCGCTTGATATGCAGGGCGCGCCCATGCCAGCCAGTCTCCTGATCTGGCGGGCCATGCTGCACATGCTTGGCACTGTGGCCTCGATCACGATTGCCGCTTCGGTCCTTGCCGCGCTTAATCTCGGTGGGCCAGGCATTCACAAGAGCCGGTTTTTCACGATCCCTGAAGGCAACTTCTTTGACACCGTGCCCAAAATCATCCGGGTCAGCACCGTGATGACCGGTACCGTGGCTCTGGTCCTAGCCAGCCTGATGCTGATCGTCGGCGTTGCCCCGCGTGAGGCGATCAGTGGTGCGATCAGTGCCGTCAGCACGGGTCTGGTCGATCCCAATGCAGCAGTGACAGCTCCAGCTATGGGCTGGGCCCACACCTCTATCCTGTCGATTGGCCTGGTTCTGGGGTCACTCGGGCTCGTCGTACTTGATAACCTCGGCAAGGGGCAATTCATGAAGGTTGTCGGCGACCCTGAAACCATCACCTTCTTCGGCTCGATCGCCATTGTCGGCAGTCTTGCCATTTTCGCAGGCCTGCCGCTGCTTCAAGCGTCTGGCTGGGCGCTCAGCTCGATCTCGACCAGTGGTATGGCGCTCAGCGATCCTGAACGATTTAGCCGGATACCGCTTGTCGTTATCCTCTTCCCGGTCCTGATCGGCGGATCGGCTCTTTCGGCAGCAGGGGGGATCAAGCTGGCGCGTTTGATCATCCTGTCGAAGCGTGTGTTCCAGGAGTTTTCCCAGCTTGGGTATCGCGGCAGCGTGCAGACCTTCACCTTCAGAGGGCGGATCCAGTCCGAAAAGACGGTCATGGGCGTCTGGGTCTACCTTGTCGGCTATATCATTTCATGTGGCATGGGGATTTTCGTGCTCAGCCTGTTTGGCATGGATTTCGACGATTCCATCCGTGGCGCGATCGGCTCGATTTCGAATGCCGGGCATGTCATCAACGATATTTCAGACCTGCACGGCATCGGCCAGTTTTGCATTATTCTTGGAATGATCCTCGGTCGACTGGAAGTTATTGCCCTTATTCCAGTCCTCACGCCGAATTTCTGGTCCCGATAATAGTGGCCATCTTGCAAAGTCTTTCCAATCAAGCTAGCGGCATAAAAGATAAGAAAAAAAGGCCTTATGATGTCTTCAGATAAAAAGCAGAACCTCCAGGATACTTTTCTGAACGCTGTTCGGAAGTCGAAAACTCCACTCACAATCTTTCTGGTGAATGGTGTTAAACTTCAAGGTGTTGTCACTTGGTTCGATAACTTTTGTGTGTTGTTGCGCGGCGATGGACGTCCACCGCAACTGGTTTACAAGCACGCCATTTCAACCATTGCGCCCGGCGCGCCGGTGCAACTGTTTGACGAAGATAACGTCTAGCGATCTTGTTCAAGCCCTCGAATACCAGTTCACCGGAAATGGAAGTCGCGGGCGTTATCATACCATGGATGCAGCCGGGCGAGCGCCCGTCGCATAATCGCTTGTCCGAGACGGCTGGGTTGGTCGCTGCATTGGGTTGCGATCTCGCCTTCCTGCGCGCGGAACAGGTGCGCAAGCCCAATCCGGCTTTCCTGCTTTCTGGCGGCCTGCTGGAGCGCTTGAAAGAGGATGCGCACGGTTTTGAGTGTTCCTTGGTGGTCATCGACGCCAGCCTGACGCCGATCCAGCAACGCAACCTGGAAAATGAGCTGGGTCTGAAAGTGATCGACCGCACCGGCCTGATCCTCGAGATCTTTGGCCTGCGCGCCTTGACGAAAGAGGGCAAGCTGCAGGTCGAGCTCGCGCGCCTGCTTTATGAGCGATCGCGCCTCGTGCGCACCTGGACACACCTTGAGCGCCAACGCGGTGGACGCGGTTTCCTTGGTGGGCCGGGCGAGACACAGCTTGAGGCCGACAAGCGGATGATTGATCGCCAGCTCGCCCGCCTGCGCCGCGACCTGGAGGCCGTTCAGCGGACGCGATCTGTACAACGCGCCGGGCGTCGTAAGGGCGACAAACCGGTCATTGCCCTGGTCGGCTATACAAACTCCGGCAAATCGACCCTGTTCAACCGGCTCAGTGGCGCTGACGTCCTGGCCAAGGACATGCCGTTTGCAACGCTTGACCCAACCATCCGTCGGCTTGACCTGCCCAATCTTGGGGAAGCGTCATTGGTCGATACGGTTGGCTTCATCACCGATTTGCCGACGCACCTGATCGACAGCTTCCGCGCGACCCTGGAGGAGGCGATGGATGCCGACCTGCTGGTCCACGTTCGTGACATGGCTTCCGAGGATGTTGAAGAGCACAAGCAGGATGTGCTGGACGTACTCAATCGCTTGAGCGAGACCACGGGTCACGCGCTGCCGCCAGTGCTTGAGGCCTGGAACAAGGTTGACCTGTTGGACGACTTTGCCCGCCGTATGATTACCGATGACGCCGATAGCGAAGCGGTTGCCGGCGTCGCGATCTCTGCGCAGACGGGCTATGGCATCGAAACATTGCTGGAGGCCATCGAAGCGCGGCTTGGGCGGGGGCGACAGCGCTATGTGATAGAAACAACCCCGAAGGATGGCGCTTTGCGGGCCTGGTTGCACGAGACGGCTGAAATCCTCGAAGAGACACATGATGACACCGGCCATGCGCGATTTCTTGTCGTGCTCGATCACAAGCGGATCGGCCAGTTACAGACGCGATTTCCAGGCGCGGCCTGTCAGCCGGCAGACTGATTGGCCTTGACGCGGCGCCACAAGGCTTCCTGCGCGTCGAGTGAAAGAGCTGAAAAATCGACTCCATCAGTCGCCGCCATGGCTTCCATGCCGCGAAACCGCTTTTCAAACTTCGCATTGGCCCGGCGCAGGGCCTGCTCAGGATCGACCTTCAGCCGTCGCGCAAGATTCGCGCAGACGAACAGCAAATCGCCGATTTCGTCCTCGATCGCGTCTGGGTCACCGGATTCAATCGCGTCTTTGACCTCTGCTGTTTCTTCCTCGAGCTTGTGGAAGATTTGTGCCGCCTCAACCCAGTCAAACCCCGTGCGGGCGGCGCGCTTCTGCAGCTTTTCGGCGCGCAGAAGGGCAGGCAGGGCACGGGCGACACCGGCCAGCGCGCTGTGATCTTCTTCTCCAGCGGATTTTGATCGGCGTTCCTGCGCCTTCATCACTTCCCAGGCTGAGGTCTGTTCGTCGGAGGTTCGCACGCTGGCCTCATCGTTGAAGACATGCGGGTGTCGGCGGATCATCTTGGTATTGATCGCATCCAGCACGTCACTGATCGTAAAGGCCTGTTCCTCACTCGCCATCTGTGCGTGAAACACAACTTGCAACAAGAGGTCCCCCAGTTCTTCACACAGATCCTGCAGGTTGCCGCGCTCGATTGCATCGGCCACCTCATAGGCTTCCTCGATCGTATAGGGCGCGATGGTCGAATAATCCTGCTCCAGATCCCACGGACAACCCGTGACCGGCGTGCGTAGCCGACGCATGATGTCGATCAGGTCCAGGAACTTTTGCTCGGTATTTGCGGACATGGGGCCTCTCCAGCTTCGCGCGCACCTAAACCGGGTTTGCGTGCAGGGTCCAGATCGCGCCGACTGTCGGGGCGTCGCAATTGACAAGTCGCACGAGCATAAGGACATCATATGCATTCCAGCGACAATGGGGACCTTAGAGCTTATGTGGACTGTCGATTGTGTGGCACCGACCAGTTGCTTGCTCGGCTCCGGCCCCATTTGGAGCCCGACGGAGGGCCTCTTATGGTGGGTTGATCTCAAGCGCGCCAAACTGCATCGCTACAATCCGAAAACCGGCAATACGCGGCGCTACGACCTGCCGGTTCATGCCTCTGCCATGGTCATGAGCAAAGGCCGCCTGTTAATGGTGGCGGATCGTGAGTACGGCTTTTACGATCCTGAGACAGAGGATTATACGCGTCTCGGCAAGATTGCCGATGAACCGGTCGGCAACCGCACGAATGATGGTGGAATTTCCCCGGATGGCAGCTTCTGGTTTGCGACCATGGACAATGGTGAAAAACTGGAGCGCAGCCGCTATCTCCGGCTGGACCCGGCCAGCAGCACCTGTCACGTCCTGCCATTCAAGCCGGTCCGTGTGCCCAACAGTTTCGTCTTTTCGCCAGACGGCTCGAAATTCTACACATGCGACACGGCGGGTCAGACCATCCTGTCTTATGATCGCGCGCCAAAAACCGGCGCACTCTCCAACCCATCTGTCTTTGCCGAAACGATCACGGCCGGTTGCTATCCCGGCGGTTCAGCCATCGATGCAGAGGGTGGGCTGTGGAATGCTCAATGGGCCGGGTCGCGCCTGGTGCGTTATCTGCCAGACGGCAAGATTGATCAGGTTGTCGACCTGCCTGTGTCGCGTCCGACTGCGTGTGCCTTTGGTGGCGAAGACATGAAGACACTGTTCATCACGACTGCCAGGCAGGGATTGTCAGAAGCCGCAATGAACCGGCAGCCACTGGCCGGTTGCCTGTTCGCTATTCGGGTCTCAACGCCCGGACTGGCGCTTGGTGAATGGGGCGAGGGGGCCACTGGCAGCAATTAGTTGCTTGTTGCTGTCATTGTTCGCACCCAAATGACTTCACAAGCGCGCATTTGCGCAGTATGGCTCACCAATTACGAGAACAGCTCGTCAAACCCCCAACAGTCAGGAACGCGGAAAATGGCCGACAAGGACAAAAAGAAAAGCGTTGGACCCGTTACCTTCTTCCGTCAGGTTGAAGCCGAAGGGCGCAAGGTCACCTGGACAACCACCCAGGAAACCATTCAGGCCACCATCATGGTCGTGGTGATGTCCGTGCTCGTTGCCTTGTTCCTGTTCCTGTCTGATCTGGTTATTGCAAACGTCATCCGTTTCATCACGGGTCTCGGTTAAGACATTCACGCTTGAAGGAGCGCCCCGCCCATGGCTGAGGCTAAATGGTACATCGTCCACGCTTATTCCAACTTCGAAAAGAAGGTGGCTCAGGCAATTCGTGATCAAGCGGCCCTGAAGGGCCTGGAAGATCATATTGAAGAGCTTGAAGTGCCGACAGAAGAAGTTGTCGAGGTTGTTCGTGGCAAGAAACGCACCTCAGAGCGCCGCTATTTCCCAGGTTATGTCCTGATGAAGGCGCGCCTTTCTGATGCCGTCTATCACCTCGTCAAGGATACGCCGAAAGTCACCGGTTTCCTCGGTGCGGACGGCGGCAAGAAGCCGCTTCCTGTGCCGCAGCGCGAAGTGGATCGCATTCTCGGGACGGCTGATGAGCCAGTGGCTGATCGTCCGAAGCCAACCATCGTGTTCGAGGTTGGTGAGGAAGTGCGCGTCAATGAGGGTGCGTTCCAGGGCTTCGAAGGCAATGTTGACGAGTTCGATCCGGAATCGGGTCGCCTGAAGGTCAACGTGTCGATCTTCGGCCGCGCCACGCCGGTCGATCTCGACTATACGCAGGTCGACAAGATCAGCTAAGCAATCGCCCAGCCAGGGTTTGCGTCACCGGATCGTCCGATTGGGCTGATCCTGTGAGCACCTGTTTGACTTTGCCAGCCATGGTCTTGCCGCGCTCAACGCCCCATTGGTCAAAACTGTTCAAGCCCCACAGGACGCCGGCCAGGTAGGTCCGGTGCTCATACAGCGCGATCAGCGCCCCAAAGGTTTCCGGGGTCAGTTGCGGTGTATGAAGGAAGGTTGATGGCCGCCCTCCGGCGTGGACTTTCTGCGCGGCAATCTCGGCTGGCAAGCCCGGTTCTTCAGCATTGACTTCGGCCAGCGTGCGCCCATTGGCCAGCACTTCGGCCTGGGCCAAAGCATGCGCCGTCAGGGCCTGTACGCCTGCCGCGTCCTCGCGGCTACCGGGCGCCAGGATGAATTCGGTTGGCGTGACATGCGTGCCCTGGTGCAGCCACTGGTGATAAGAGTGCTGGCCGATCGTGCCTTCACCGCCCCAAAGCAGGGGCGCCGTCATGCCCGACACAGGCGAACCGTCAGGGCGGACACTCTTGCCATTCGATTCCATTTCCAGCTGCTGCAGATAGGTCGGTAACATGCGCAGGCTGCGCGAATAGGCCAGAACGGCGCGCGAGCCGAAGCCCATCACGCTGGTGTTCCAGATATCCAGAAGCGCCAGGCGCACCGCGAGGTTTTCAGCCAGCGCAGTGTCGCGGACATGCACATCCATTTCAGCCGCCCCGGCGAGGATGCGCTCGAACGTGCCGCCACCCAACCCGACCATGCAGGCCAGAGAACCAGCCGACCAGATCGAAAAACGTCCACCGACACTTTCCGGCATATGTAGCAAGGCGCCGTCGCCACCATCCAGCCTGGCTTTT
>CBDUKI010000107.1:0-8749 GCA_965367765.1 uncultured Henriciella sp. | reverse complement strand
ACCTTTGGGGCACATGCCATCTATTGTGCCCCGACCGAGGTGGCCCAGGTGCTTGACCGCCTGCGCGAAGACCTGCCCGGCGCACGCGCGGCCGCCGCAAAGGCGCGGGCCTATTGCCTGAAAGAATATTCCACCCGCTCCATCGCAGCGCGCTATGAACAATTGCTGGGCGATGAGGGCACCGTTTCTCGTGCCGGTGGAACAGCCGTTTCGCCGCTGACTACCTTGCGCAAGTTTATTGGCTTTCACCGCCGCCGCCGCCAGACCAGACACCGACGAGCCCAGTCATGAGTTCAACGCACCCACCGCTATTCATCGTCGGGGCACCGCGCTCGGGCAACACGCTGACCCGCCGGGTGCTCATGGCGTCCGGCCAGATCTATATTCCGCCGGAGACCTATGTGTTCGGCGAAATCCTGACGCGCTGGCGGGCCTGGTCGCGCCTGCCCTGGCAGGAACAGGTCTGGCTGGCCTGCGCCTATTTTGACCGGCATGAACATTTTGAGGACTTCGAGATCGATAGTTTTACGCCGCTGGCCGAACAGGTTGTCGCCTTCCCAAAAGGCCAGCGCAGCGTGAAGGATTTCTTCGAGGCGCTGTATGTCTTCATGGGCCGCGCCCACGGTTTCGATGCCCCGCGCTGGGGCGACAAGACACCGTGGAACACGGTCTATCTGAAACAGATCGTCAAAGCCTATCCTGAGGCCTATTTCCTTTATCTCAAGCGCGATGGCCGCGATGTTGTCGCCTCACAGATCAAGGCCGGGATGCGTGACATTCCCCAGTCGGCCCAGCGCTGGGTTGATGCCAACCAGGCCTGTCTGAAACATCTGCGCCGCACCAATCGCCCGGCGCTCGATATTGCCTATGAAGACCTGGTGCGCACGCCCGAGCCGGTGTTTCGCCGCATTTTTGAGTGGGCCGAGCTGGATTTTGAACCGGAATTCCTGACCCGCGTGCCGACCGGGCTGGCAGATGTTGATCGCCATGCCCACCATCAGGCCGTCACCCAACCGATCAATGACAAGTCCATCGGTCGCTGGACACAATCCCTGTCCGGCGATGATTTTGCCGGGCTGTCTCCTGAATTCACCCAGATGATGCAGACGCTCGGCTATGGGGCCGTTGCGGGTGGGCAATAGGGCAGTGAGCGCCATGGCAGACCAGCAGCTCGACCCGCACAAGCTCGCCGTTATCATCCCGGCCTATAATGCCGAAGCGACGATTGAACGGGCCGTGCGCAGTGCCCTCGACCAGCAGCTGCCAGAGGGCTACGGTCTGCAAGTTATTGTCGTCGATGACTGTTCGCGCGACCAGACCGTAGCGCTTGTCGAGGCGATGTGCACGACCTCGCCAAACCTGACCGTGCTGCGCCAGGTGGAGAATGCCGGGCCATCAGCGGCGCGCAATCATGCCCTCGCCAGCACCAATGCCGCCTGGTTCACCCCACTCGACAGTGATGATTATCTACGCCCTGGTCGCCTGGAGGCCTTGTTGAAACATGCGATTGCGGGCGATTGGGACATGGTGGCTGACAATCTGGAACTGGTCTATGAGGACCGGCCCGCTCATCCGCTTTGGCCGGGCAAACCTGAAGGCATCTGGGTCATGGACCTGGAGCGATTTGTTGCGCGCAACCTGAAACAAGCGGGCGAGCGCGCGGAGCTTGGCTATATCAAGCCGCTGATCAACCGGCGGGCGCTGGATGGGGCAGAGGCCTATCGGGCAGAGATGCGCTTTGGTGAGGATTATGATCTATACACCCGCTTGCTGGTGGGTGGCGCCAAAAGCTGCCTGATCGATGCGGCCGGTTATGTCGCGGTGCAGACACCAGGTTCGCTGTCGCGGGTCCAGTCCGTGAACGATCATGGCCGCATGGTCAAATGCGACCTTGAATTGCTGTCCCTGGATGGGCTTCAGCCCGGCGCACGGCGCGCAATCCGACGGCATCTGAGTGAAAGCCGCGCCGAATGGGTCTGGCTGCGCGCAATCGAGGCGGTCAAGGCCCGCAGCCTGCCCGCCTTCCTGGCCTGTTTCTTCGTCACACCTTCGGCCAGCTTGTCCTTGATTGGCCGATTGGTCGGGCAGGTGTTCATCCGTTCCGGGCGGAAACTGAATGGGCAAGGCGATGCCTGATCCGGTCAAGGTGTCTGTCATCGTCGCGGCCTATGAAGCCGGCGACTTTATCGACAAGGCCATTGCGTCATGCCTGGCGCAGAGCGAGGCGAATTTTGAGGTCATCATTGTGGATGATGCTTCAAAGGTTTCGCTGGCCGGGGCTGTCGCGCGGGCTTCTGGGGGTGATGCGCGCGTGAAATTCCACCGGCTTGAAAGCAATTCTGGCCCGTCCGGAGCCCGCAACCGTGCGCTCGACGCGGCCACCGGGACATTCATCGCCGTGCTCGACGCCGATGATGCGATGCGCCCGGACCGGCTGGCCCGCATGCTTGCCGTGGCCGAGATGAATGGCGCCGATATTGTCGTTGACAATATGATTGCGCGGCGCATTGACCGGCAGGGCCGGGCAGATGAAACGCCTTTCCTGAACCCGCAAGCCATCGTGGACGAGCTGATCATTGACCTGGCGACCTATGTCGACCCGACCAGCAATCAGCGTTTTGGACAGCCGCTGGGCTATCTCAAGCCGCTCGTGCGCCGTGCGGCGCTGCTCGATGCGGGCCTGCGATATGATACCGACCTGACCAATAGCGAAGACTATTACTTCATTGCGGAATTGCTGGCGCGCGGGGCCAAAATGATCCTGACGCCTTATCAGGGGTACGAGTATACCATTCAGGCCGGGTCGATTTCCCACCGCCTTTCACCGGCGCAGGCCGCAGCTATACAGACGGCAGAGCGGGCCTTCCAGGCGCGCTGGTTTGGCGGGGCATCTCCTGCACTCAAGCGGGCAGGGCGCCGCCGCCTGGCTCAGATCAGGCGTGATTTCCAGTTCGAGACCCTGATCGGGGATTTGAAGCGCAAGCACCTTTTGGCCTTTGCCGGGCATGCCCTGGCTTTCTTGCCAAACGCGCACAGACATATCGGAAAATTCGCCGCCATCGCATGGAACCGGCTGGGCTGAAACAGAACAGCCCGTCTTGCGCTAGAGCCAGAACGGCATGGTGATCAGCGACCAGAGCCCGGCAGACAGGCCAACAATCAGGGTCACACGAACCCAGCCTGGCCACAGCTCGCAATCTGCTGCAGCCGATTGCGACGGTGCATATTCACTCAGCGTAGACAATGTAGATGATGGCATTGCGGTCATGCAGAAAACCTATCACGCGCCGCCTTTCCAACTGTTTAACCGATTGGGCCAATTGCCGGCCATCGCGCTAAGCATGTTCGGGCGATGGCGCGGCAAGCCTAGACGAAGCCGAGATTGGCCTGATTGAAGCGTGACAGGTTGGGGAAAATGGTCGCCAGCTCGGAATTTGTCAGCCCGAACCAGGACCCGAGCGTGGCGGCATACTGCTCGACTGAAACAGCCGGGATCATGGCCCCGCGACCCGGCATATAGCTGCCATTCTGGGTATTGGCGGATGGCAGCTGGCCATAGATGCGCTGACCATTGACCGCGCCGCCCATGACCATGTGGTGCCCGCCCCAGCCATGATCGGTGCCATCGCCATTATCAATCATGGCGCGCCCGAAATCCGAGGCGGTGAAAACGGTTGTATTGGCCCATTGGCCAACTTCCTGTAGCGCGCTGCGCAGGGCGCCCAGGGCATTAGCAAGCGTGGACTGCAAGGCCGGCAGGGTGCTGGTCTGGCCACTATGGGTGTCGAACCCGCCAACGTTCACGAAGAAGACCTGGCGTGAAATATTCAGCGCGCTTTGAATGTTGATCGTCTCGGCGATCAGTTTGAGCTGGCGGCCAAGCGGCTCGTTCGGGAAGGCGGTGGCAAACCCACTGGCCGCGGCGCGGGCGTCGAGCATGCGTTGCGAATTCTCGATGGAGCGGCTGCGCGCGGCGGTATAGTCGGCCGCATAATAGTTCTGCTCGTTGAAGCCGGGGGCGGCGAGATAGTCTTTCAACTGGCCCCGGATGGTCATGTCTGTGGTATTGCCGCCCAGCAGGAAGGTCTTGGAAACCACTTCCGGCACCAGGCCATTGTCGCTGGACACCCGGAAAGGGCGCACCGTATTGCCGGCCAGGAACGGATTGTTCAGTCCGGTGGTGACGGCGGCGAAAGTTGGGTCATCGCTTGGGGCTGAGGCCATGGCGGCATCGGCAAACTGCCCGCCCCAGCCAAGCCGTGTGCCTTCTACGCCGAGCGAGGTCCACATCGAGGCCATGTCATTGTGCGAGCCGAGCCGTGGTGGCAGCTTGGCCGTGCCTGCGTCAACCTGGGCGCGTGTGGTCGGCTGCTCGAGCGGGCCGACATTGCCGACAATCGCCAGGTCACCCGCCTCGAACGCATTGTGCAGCGGCGCCAGTTGCGGCGGCATGGAAAATTCCCGCCCGCCAAGGGATGAGGCATTTGTCGGGTTCAGTTTCAGCAGGTTGGCGCGATTGCGTGAGGATGACGACTGGCTGGCATTATAGGCCGAGAACAGGCTTGTCCGTGTATTGCTCAGCGTCGTCCAGGAGGTTTGGTCGTAGGGAATGATCGAATCGGAATGATCCATCCCACCGTTCAGATAGATGCAAACCAGCGCCTTGTATCCGCTCGTATTGGCGGCTGCTGCGCGCAGCACGGAGGAACTGGCCAGGGTGGCGAGACTGGCGGTCGCCCCGAAGGCACCAGTCCGGGAGAGGAATTGTCGGCGGCTCAACTGAGTCATGATCGAGGCCTCTTTCTATCTGACGACCGCATAGGCGGGCGAATTGACCATCATCAGCACGGCCATGTAGACGCGCTCGGAGCGATCAAGTTGTTCATTGGCCGCACTGTCCGTGCGCTTCGGCATGGTTGCCAGAACGGCGATCATTTCGGTGCGCTCAGCCCCCGAAAGCAGGCCACCGGTCAGTTTGGTGTCGAGATGGTCGACCAGGCCGGCATTGTTATAGGCCAGTGTCATCTCGGCTGAATAATCCGGCGTGAAACTGGTCAGGGATGGGTCGGCCTGTCCCGTGCGCGCCATCACGTACTCGGTCATGAAGTTCATGTATCCAAGCATCGTGCTTTCATTCACCAGCTGGAATTCCGGGGCCGTCATGTTGCGTTGTCCGGTCTGTGTACCGGGAGCGACATATCCGGGGCGGTAGAAATTGAACACGGAAGGGGCGTCGAACGGGTGCTGGCCAAGCCCGTCAGTGGGATCACTTGTATCGCGCAGGTTATATTGGTTGTCAGAGACGATCGGACCGGCATCGAAGGCACGCACCCAGTGCAGGAAGCGCAAGACCGGTTCGCGGACCTTGCCATCTTCCGGGCGTGCGGCACGGGCTGTATCATACAGGGACTCGTCGAGCAGGATCGCCGCCAGTGTCGCTTCCAGGTCGCCGCGCTGTCCGGTGCCGAACTGGCGCCCGTTCGGGGCGGTGAACTGACCATTGTTGAATACGGTCGCGACCCGGGCAACATAGGCTGGCTCAGGGTGCGAGGCGGTAAACCGCTGGATCAGCTGGCGCGATATGAAGGGCGCAACGCTTGGCTGGCTGAAAATCTCGTCCAGCGCCATGGAGATGGATTCTGCCCCACCCGTATTTGGCGGAATGGTCAGGTTCAGGAAACGTTTCTCGAGCTGTGAATGTTCATCCGCATAGACCATCATGGGCGAATACAGGCCATCGGCGTCCGCCCGGGTAAATGTGCTTCCCTTGTAGGACAGGCCGGTGAAGACCCGTGCCAATCCGGCCACGTCGGCGCTGTCATACAGTTCGACAGGCTGGCCCTGGCCATTCAGTTTCGGGGTGCCGTCAATGTTCAGCTCAATCAGGCCGATCGAGAATAACTGCATCAGTTCACGGGCATAGTTCTCGTCCGGCATGCGCCCGGTTGTCGGATCACCCTTGCGATTCTTCAGATAGGTCAGCCAGGCCCCCATTTCGGGGGCATAGGTGACGTCTTCCAGCAGGGTGCGGTAATTCCCGAAGGCATTGGTCGACAAGACATCACGAAAATGCGCCACGCGGGCCTGTCGCGGGCCGCCGGACAGGTCGTCGGAGATTGCGAAGATCTGCGATAGGGCAAAGACCATGCGCTGGCGCAGCTGATCATTCGCCGTGATCATCTTGTCCCATGCCTTGTACGTGTCAGTGTTTGACGGAATGCTGCCATCGGCTTGGCGCGCGGCCAGCACGTCGGGCAGGTAGAGCGTGGCCGGTTTGGCAAACTCGGCGGCCAGCCACTCGGTGACATCCTGATTGACCAGGGCAGACACCTCGCCTGGCCGTCCCCCGAATGTGGCGCGGTTGAGGAAGATCACGCTGTCCTGCTTGGACCGCATTACATAATCCAGATCGCCCGGATTGGCGGGTGGTGGTGGCGGCGGTGGCGGGCCACCTGAAATCGGCGGCAGGGGCTGGTTGATCCCTGGGTCGGTCTCCCCGGAGGCGCCGCAGGCGACGATAAGAGCGCACATGCTTGCACTGAGCAGGAGTGTGCTGATCGGGCGGGTCATTCTAACCTCCGCTGGGGTTCGTCCGGCATAGTTCGGGGCGGACATGGCATATTTTGGGGGCTGAGAGTTATAATTTTTTGTTAAAACGCAGCTGCGAACCCGTAATAATCATTGAAATTTGTTAATCATTCTGGGGCACATCGACACAGGTGCCCGGCGCGGTTCGACGCTTCAGATCGCTGCCTGGTGCCTGCTGGTCTTGCAGGCTGCTTTTGCGAAACACCAAGAGTTTCAAGCCAGTCTTATCGCTCCTTTAAGAGAATTCATCTATGCGTAACCATAGATAAGAACGCTCATTCTGCCGCGTCTGGCCGCTCGTGTTTGCCGAGGCTAGGCTCTATGGGCTGTTCAGATGGTGAGGATAGTTCCGGTGACACTCAAACGGGTGATCAGGCAGACAACGATAGAGAGCGTCGAAGGCGCCGGGCATTTTGATGCGATCGTTGTCGGGTCCGGGGCCTCTGGGGGGCTGGCGGCCTACAAGATGACAAAGGCCGGCATGCGCGTCCTGGTATTGGATGCCGGGTTGGTTCCACCGCTCTGGCAACGCCCGGTTTCGCGCACGCTGAACGGGCTGGTGAAACTGGTTTCGAACCCGATTGCGCTGCAATACCTGCCAGCGCGGGTGACCTGGAAAGCCCGCGAATGGCTGAAACTGGCCGGCCGTCACCGCCAGGCCGTGCAATCGACCTGCTATGCCTGGGAAGGGCTGCCGGACGGGTTCGTTGATGATCTCGACAATCCCTATGAAACGCCAGATGAGCAGTCGTTCAACTGGATCCGCACGCACAATATTGGCGGGCGTATGGTCGTGCCAGGCCATGGCCGTCAATACCTGCGCCATAGTGAATCCGATTTCTCGCCAAGCGATAGCGCCAGCCCGGACTGGCCGGTGACCCTGGCCGAGATGGCACCATGGTACGAAGAGGTCGAGCGGCTATTGCAGCTGTCCGGGCAAGCCAATGGCTCTGAATGGGTGCCCGACAGTCTCATCACGAATGACATCTCGCCCGGCCCGGCCCAGCGCGCGATCATGCATGCCATCCAGGAGAAATGGCCAGAGGCCCGCCCGATGCTCGGACGGTTTGCTGACCCGCTGGACAGCATGGCCATGGCAGCAGAGACCGGGCAACTGGCCTGCCGAACGGGGGCTATGGCGGCCCGTCTGCTGGTGTCTGGCGATCAGCGCGCGCAAGGCGTCGAATTCTATGACAAGCGCGAACGTCGCCGCGCCAAGGCGCACGCGCCCATCGTCTTCCTGTGTGCGTCCTCGTTTGAGACCACGCGCCTATTGCTGAACTCGCGCCAGGACGGCGCGCTTCGCCAGACCGGAGCGCCCGACGGGCCACTTGGCCGCTACATCATGGACCATGTCTCCGTGAAGGCCGAAGGCTTGATGCCAGATCGTGGCATGGCCCGGGCTGATTTCGATATTGGCAATTGCATCTACCTGCCGCGCTTCGATCTGTGCAGCGCCACAGCACGCGGCACCAGGCGCGGCTTCGGGGTCCGTCTCTACCGTGTGCCGGGGCCAGGGGATCACAGCTATTTCACAGCCGTTTCCGATGCCGAAATGCTGCCGAATGCAGAGAACCGGCTGACCATTAGCGATCAGCGCGACCGCTGGGGTATACCGACCCTGCGGATCGACTATCGCCTTGGCCGCGACGAACAATACCAGATGCGCGATCAGGTCGCCGCGGTCCGGCAAATTTCCGATATGCTCGATGTTCGGCTCAACTCGGCTGAGATTGCCGCATCCATTCCCGGGTCTGCGATCCATGAGGTTGGCGGGGCCCGGATGGGGATCGATCCGGCAGAGTCGGTTGTCGATCCGAACAATCAGTGCTGGGAAGCCAAGGGGGCCTATGTCACCGATGGGGCGGCTTTTGCCTCGATTGGCATCCAGAACCCGACCCTGACTATCATGGCGTTGACTGCCCGGGCCTGCGCCCACGTCACCCGCTAGGCCGAGGCCGTGCGCCGGATACGAACTGGGATACGGCCAAGATATTTCCGATTGCCGGCACTGAATGTCGAGATCGCCCCGAGATAGAACAGGTTGGTCAGCGCATTGAGCGGGCTCCACAACCAGGACTCGGTAAAGGTGGACACGAAGATGATCGCCGCGATGACCAGCATGGCCGAGTTTTCCATCGAAGGATTGCGCAGCCAGTTA
>CBDUKI010000106.1:0-8771 GCA_965367765.1 uncultured Henriciella sp. | reverse complement strand
TTGGCCGGTGTGCCCGTACCGTGGGCGTTGATATAGTCCACGTCCTTCGGGGAAAGACCGGCATCGGCCAGGGCGGCGGTCATGGCACTCACGGCGCCGGTGGCTTTCGGGTCCACCTGGCTGGTGCCGCGTCTTGGCTCTTTCGTCGATCGTCATGCAGATATGCGTATCGACCTGCGTCTTGATGATGGCGAGCAATATGACCTGTTGAAGCTTGAAGCTGAATGCGCGATCCGTTTGTGGGCGGCTGACAAGGCAGACCTGATCCAGCGCAAGCTCGCCACGGTCGGTACCAGCCTGTATGCCTCGCCTGATTACCTGCGCAAGCACGGTATGCCGCTGACCCCGCAAGACCTCGATAATCACAATATCATCGCCTATGGCGTGACCAATTCCCCGATCACGGCAATGAGCTTTGCCGAACGGGTCGGGCGCGATGATATTCGCCCGCGTAAAGCGGCACTGACGGTGAACAATGTGCCGGCCATGCTACGTGCGGTGGAGGCGGGCCTCGGAATTTCCGACCTGCCGGACTATATGGTCGGGTCCAGCTCACGGCTGGTGAAAGTTCTGGAAGATCATCGCGGACCGAGTTTCGATCTCTATTTCGTCTATCCAAGTGACCTGAAGCGTTCCAAACGGGTTTCGGCCTTCCGGGATTTCCTGACCGCTGAAGTCGAGGCTTTCCGAAAAGCACCTTTGCAATAACAGGGATGCGGCAGCCTGACACACATGCGTAAATGCATGGAAATAATGCGGACTTGCAGGTTGAATTTGCTGCCGTAATCGCCATATGAGGCGCGTGTTGAGGTTCCGGACACATCCTGATCTTTCCTCCGATTAGGCGTTTCCTCCCCCAAGTACGGAACCAAACTTAAGCCCGGCGCGTTAATCGCAGCCGGGCTTTTTCTTTGTTTTCAGTGTCTTGCCAGGTCAGAATGGTACACCATCATCGGCCTGCCCATCGCCGCCCGGGGCGAGACCGGCAAAGTCAAACAGGCCCGCATCGTGCAGGTGTGAGGGGCGCGCTGTGGCCAATGCCCTGGCCATGACCTGGCGCACGCCGGGCTTCTTGCGTTCCCATTCATCGAGCATCTGCTTCATGGCTACGCGCTGCAAACCATCCTGTGAGCCGCACAGGTTACACGGAATGATCGGGAATTTCATCGCTTCGGAAAACCGTTCAAGATCGGCCTCTGCACAGGTGATCAGCGGGCGCAGCACCATCACATCACCCTCATCATTCAGCAGTTTTGGTGGCATCGCCGCCAACCGCCCGCCATGCACCAGGTTCATCATGAAGGTTTCCAGCGCGTCATCGCGGTGGTGGCCAAGCACGATCGCCTCGCATCCCTCTTCGCGCGCGATGCGGTAGAGGATGCCCCGGCGCAGGCGCGAGCACAGGGCACAGAAGGTCCGGTCGGCGGAAATCTTGTCAGTGACAATCGAATAGGTGTCTTCGGTCTCGATCCGGTAAGGCACGCCAACCTTGTCCAGCCATTCGGGCAGGACATGTTTGGGGAAACCCGGCTGGCCCTGGTCAAGATTGCAGGCGATCAGGTCAACCGGCAGCGCGCCCTGCCATTGCAGGTCCAGCAGGACGCTGAGCAGGCCGTAGGAATCCTTGCCACCTGACAGGCAGACCAGCCATTTAGGACGGGTTTGGCTTGTCCGGTCGACCAGGCCATATGTGTCGATAACCTGCAAGGCATTGCGGGCCAGGCGCTTGCGCAGCTTCTTGAAGCTGACACTGTTCGGCAGGTCCGCAAGGATTGGCGGCAGGGTTGAAAAGGACGTCTCGGCCATGCGCGCTGTCATGGCCTGTGCGTTTGACAAATTCAAGCGTCTGAACTGTCAGGCGGCCCTTTTATGACGGCCCCAGAAGCCGGTTTTGCGTTTTTCCGGGCTGGGCTTGCGATCATTCAGGCTCCAGTATTCGGACGGGCTCATCCAGCCGCTGCGCAGTTTCTTGTGATTGGGCGCATCATTGGAGTCTTCGGGCACCAGCATGTCGTTCAGCTTCGGCTGGTAGTAGCGGATCAGGTCTTCCTCGATCATCTGGCGCTTGTTTTCCGATCGGATGCACATGTAGTGGCGTTCGCTCGCGCCCTTTCGGCGGGCCTCGGGCCAGCGCTCATGATCGTCCAGGCGTCCCTGCAGGTTGGAAGCCTTGCCAATATAGACGGGCTTGAGAAAGAAGAAGAAGGTTCGCCGAACCATGACATAGATGCCGCCAGCATCAGGAATGTCATTGATCTTGCGGGTAATCTTGAAGCGGTAGCGCTCGTTGCTTTCGCCGCGCCAGACGTGCCAACCATAAGGGATCATGAGGCGTACCTCCCGTGTTTGGTTAATAATCACGCCAAATTGGTTAACCTTTTCATAAGATGCCGGGTCAGGCGGCGCGCCCGGCGGCCCGGCGAACCGGGGCGAAACTCATTCTATGGTGCGGGCAGGGGCCAAGGCGGGCCAGGGCGGCGGCATGCGCGGCGGTGCCATATCCCTTGTGTTGGGCAAACCCGTAGCCGGGGTGAGCGCCGCAGATATCGACCATCAATCGGTCGCGGGCCGTCTTGGCGAGTATCGAGGCCGCTGAAATAGCAGGTTCTGTGAGGTCGCCCTTGATGATGGCGCGGGCCGGAGCTGGCAGGTCGCGCGGCAGGGCGTTCCCGTCAATCAGAATCTGCGCTGGGACCGTGCCAAGCGCCCGGATCGCCTGCTGCATGGCGAGAAAGGTCGCTTCACGAATGTTCAGCCGGTCAATCTCTTCCGGGCTGACATGCGCCACGGCCCAGAACGCGGCCTTTTGCTTGATCTCCGGTTCAAGCTGCAAGCGCTTTTTTTCGCTGAGCTTTTTTGAATCCGTCAGGCCGTGAATGGGATGGTCAGGCGACAATATAACGGCGCCAGCAGTCACAGGTCCGGCCCAGGGGCCGCGCCCGGCCTCGTCTACGCCGCAGATCAGGGTTAGAGAAGACATGACCAAGATACACAGTGAGTCCGGGAGAGCGGCCATGTCAGACCCATATGCAATTGAACTCAGTGAAACCGGGGGACCGGACGTGCTGAAAAAAGTCTCGCGTGCGCCGCGCCAGCCGGGGCCGGGCGAAGCGCTGGTCGAACAAGCTGCAGTCGGGCTGAACTTCATCGATACCTATCAGCGTTCAGGCCTTTACCCGGTTGGCCTGCCCTTCGTGCCTGGCTCAGAAGGGGCGGGCACAGTGGTTGCGGTGGGTGAGGGTGTCAGCCATCTCAGCCCTGGCGACCGGGTCACCTATCTCGGCGCGGGCTGCTATGCCACGCACTATACCGGGCCAGCCGAGCGGATGCTGAAACTGCCTGAAGGGGTTAGCGAGGCCGACGCAGCAGCGGTGCTGCTCAAAGGGCTGACGGCCTGGATGCTCTTGTTCGAAATTCGCCGTGCCGGGCCGGGTGATACGGCCCTGGTCTGGGCCCCGGTGGGTGGGGTTGGCTCCCTGTTGGTGCCATGGGCGACGGCGATGGGCGTGCGCGTCATCGCGGTGACGTCAAGCCCGCTCAAGGCCGAACGGGCGCGCCAGCTAGGCGCAAGCGACGTGGTGATGTCTTCGGGCGATGTCGCCGCAGAGGTGCGGGCCCTGACCGGCGGGGCCGGGGTCGATATCAGCTATGACAGTGTCGGCAAGGCTTCGGCCATGGCCAGCCTGAACAGTTTGAAGCCGCGCGGCTGGTGGATCAGCTATGGCAACGCATCGGGCGCTGTTGAGCCGCTGCCGCCGACCATTTTGGCGCAGAAGGGATCGCTAGTGCTGACCCGGCCAACCCTGTTCAGCTATGTACCCACGGCGGCTGACCTGTCACGCGCCGCCGCTGCCTTGTTCGGCGCCCTGAAGACCGGCACGATCAGCGCCCATGTCGGCCAGACATTCGCGTTGGCAGAAGCCGGGAAGGCCCACCAGGCGATTGAGAGCGGACAGACGGTCGGATCGACCCTACTGATCCCGTAAGCGGGCCTTTTCGGTCAGCTCGGCAATCACGGTTTCGACATCATACTTATCGTGTGCGCCGGTTGGCGGGGCCTGTTCGGCGAAGGCGCGTTCAACCTCCCGCCAGCGCGTCTCTGCGCCGGGGCGCGAAACCGAATGGGTCACGATGATGAAGTCGCCTGCCAAGGTACCGTCTATCGCCTTGCGGGCCACCTCTTCCGGCGGCATGCCGCGGCCCATGACCTGTTGTCCGAAGGCCAGCGCATCTGGGGAAGGTGTCCGTGCACCGGGAACGTGCCGGGCATCGTAGATCTGCGTGGCGACCAGGCCGGGGCAAAGGACGCTGATCGAAATGGTCTCGGGCAATTCGTGCCGCCAGACATCGGCGAGCCCAATGACGGCGTGTTTGGAGGCGGTGTAGAGGCCGGAATAGGCATGCTGATAGCCAAGGCTGTGCTCTGACCCGGTAATGCAGATGCGCCCGCTTGCCCCGGCTTCGACCCATCGCCGGGCGACCGCCTGGGCGGTCAGCCAGGCCCCTTTGACATTGATGTCGAACACGCGGTCAAACTGTTCCGGGCGGGCCTTGAGGAGAGGGGCATTCATGCCAATCCCGGCATTGGCGAAGACCAGATCAACTGAGCCGAATACTGTGAAAGCCTGTTCGGCCAGCACCTCGCTCACTGATGGGGCAGCAATGTCCCCGGCCAGCGTTTCGACTGCGTTGCCAAGCGGGGCGGCGACCTGTTTCAGGCGCGCTTCGTGAATATCCGCCATCATCACGCGGTAACCATCGGCGACAAGGGCCTGCGCCAGGGCCAGGCCAATGCCGGATGAGGCCCCGGTCACAATCGCCGCCTTGTTCATGGTGCAGGGTCGAGGAGCAGCAGAAGCGCAGGGTCGATGTAGAAATCCTGGCTGCGATCCTCACTGCCCGGATTGCGCCATTTGACCGCCCAGTGCAGGTGCGGGCCGGTGGTCCGTCCGGTATTGCCCGAGGCTCCAAGGCGCTCGCCTGCGGTAACTACCTGGCCTGCCGTCACATCGACCTGCGACATGTGCATGAACACCGAGACCAGTCCGTCACCGTGATCGAGGAAAACCGTGCCGCCTTCATAATAAAGGTCCGGGTCGCCCAGGCTGACCGTGCCGCCCGCCGGGGCAGTGATCGGTGTGCCGACCGGGACGGCGAGGTCGTAACCGCGATGGATCGAGGTCTTCTCGCAGGGTGTGCCGTCCTTGCCGACGCCGATATATTTGCGGGCCGGACCGAAGGGCGAAGACATTGGCCCATCTGCGGGCGGAAGGAAGCCGGTCGTTGCCCCGGGGCCGGTTGAAAACGATCCGAAGGCGGCTTGTTTCTTGACCCAGCTTTCCCCGGCATGGGCCTTCTGTTCCGGTGTACGGGCATCCACCTTGTCACAATCAAAGCCTTCAATGGTGCGCAGTGGATCATCGCGCTCGGCCAGGTCGACAAGCGTTGCGGCATCGGCCTCTGTCGAAATGCGGATGACCAGGGACAAGGCCTCGTCCTGGCGCAGGCCTATGGTCGCGCGCCCATCCTCATTGACGGGCACGAAGCGCTGATGCTCGCCATCAAGCCCGGACACTATGAGCTGTTCGGCCCCCGGCGCCTCACAGATCAGCAAGCCCGCCTGTACGGCCTGGCCGTGACAGACCGGAACATTTATGGGCTGCGTCGTGCCAACCGGCGGAAAGCCAAACAGCAGGCCGACCAGCAGAACGAAGTCGCGCCACCACATTCTAGGCGTCTTTACCCATGCGTGTGGCCGCAGCCGCGGCATCTATATAGGCTTCCTGATGATCCACGCTCCAATAGCGCAGGGCCGCCAGCGGGATTTTCCGGCCTGTCACGGCGCAGAATACGTAGTCGCCGGGGGCCAGCAGTTCGAGGTCGGCATCAAGGTAGCGCACGCGCGCCTCGCCGGGTTGTCGGTCGGTTTTCTTCAGCATCTCTGGATCATGCCTCATTTGTCGCGATGAGAAAAGAGCCGAATTTCTGTAAGTTTCCGCTTTGTTCTATGGAACAAATGTGGTACGAACGTCTGACTGGGCGGGTCCGGGCCTTGGATTGCCGGACGATACATATAGACGTAAGGAAGCGACTCATGGCCAAAGCAAACCTGCAACTCGTGGACAAGGATTCCGGTGTGGACAAGCAGAAAGCTCTAGAAACCGCCCTCGCAAACATCGACCGTGCCTTCGGCAAGGGTTCGGTTATGCGGCTGGGTGAAAAGACCTCCATGGATGTGGAGGCAATCCCGACAGGTTCGCTGGGGCTGGACATTGCCCTTGGCATTGGCGGCCTGCCCAAGGGCCGGGTGATCGAAATTTACGGGCCTGAAAGCTCAGGCAAGACGACGCTGGCCCTGCACGTGGTGGCCGAAGCCCAGAAGAATGGCGGTGTTTGCGCCTTTGTTGATGCGGAACATGCGCTCGATCCGGTCTATGCCGGTAAGCTGGGTGTTGATCTTGATGACCTGCTGGTCTCGCAGCCTGATACCGGCGAACAGGCGCTGGAAATTGCCGATACGCTGGTGCGGTCTGGCGCGGTTGACGTGCTGGTCGTCGATTCGGTCGCGGCCCTGACGCCGCGTGCCGAGATTGAAGGCGAGATGGGCGATAGCCTGCCGGGCCTGCAGGCCCGGTTGATGAGCCAGGCGCTGCGCAAGCTGACCGGCTCGATCTCGAAATCCAATTGCATGGTCATCTTCATCAACCAGATCCGGATGAAGATCGGTGTGATGTTCGGCAGCCCCGAAACCACGACGGGTGGCAACGCGCTGAAATTCTATTCCTCCGTTCGCCTCGACATTCGCCGCATTGGTGCCCTGAAGGACCGTGATGAAGTGGTTGGGAACCAGACCCGCGTGAAAGTGGTCAAGAACAAGGTTGCTCCGCCATTCCGCCAGGTTGAGTTCGACATCATCTATGGGGAAGGTATTTCCAAGACCGGTGAACTGATCGACCTTGGCGTCAAGTGTGAGATCATCGAGAAGTCCGGCTCCTGGTATTCCTATGGCACCGAGCGGATTGGCCAGGGCCGTGAGAAGACCCGCGCCTTCCTGAAGGAAAATCCGGAAATGGCGCATGAGATCGAGATGAAGATCCGCCAGAAATCCGGCCTGCTTTCCGAAGTCCTGCTCAGTGAGGGCGGTGTTTCGGAGGATGGTGAAGACCAGGCCGAAGCCGGATAGGGGCGACTTTCTGGCAGCGCGTGTGCTCAAGGCTTGGCGCGCTGCCAAACTGGCCATATATCAGGCTTCCAATTGGTGACCTGCGGGTCGGGGCTTGAAGAGAATTTTATGACCGGTGTGAATGAGCTGCGCGAGAGTTTCCTTTCCTATTTCGAAGGGAAAGGCCATGTCCGCAAGGCATCTGCACCGCTGGTGCCGGAAAGTGACCCAACACTGCTTTTCGTCAATGCTGGCATGGTGCCGTTCAAGAACATTTTTACCGGCGCCGAAACCCCGTTCGCGCCGCGTGCCGTGACCTCACAGAAATGTGTGCGCGCTGGTGGCAAGCACAATGATCTCGACAATGTCGGCTATACTGCGCGCCACCACACCTTTTTCGAGATGCTCGGCAATTTCTCGTTTGGTGACTATTTCAAGGATGATGCCATTGCCTTTGGCTGGGAGCTGGTGACGAAGGAGCTCGGCTTGCCAGCCGACAAGCTCTTGGTCACCGTCTATGCCGAGGATGATGAAGCCGCGATGATCTGGAAAAAGGTCGCGGGCCTGCCGGATTCACGGATTATCCCGATCGCGACATCTGACAATTTCTGGTCGATGGGCGATACAGGGCCGTGCGGGCCGTGTTCGGAAATCTTCTTTGATCATGGCGCTGACATCTGGGGTGGCCCGCCCGGATCCCCCGAGGAAGACGGCGACCGGTTCATCGAAATCTGGAACCTGGTGTTCATGCAGTTTGACCAACAGGCGGACGGCTCGCGCAAGAACCTGCCCAAGCCGTCCATCGACACCGGCATGGGGCTGGAACGGATTGCCGCCGTGCTGCAAGGCGTGCACAACAATTATGAGATTGACCTGTTCCAGCACCTGATCGCGGCCGAAGAGGATGTCTATGGCCAGAAGGCCGAAGGCGAACACCTGGCCTCGTTCCGGGTTATTGCCGACCATCTGCGCACATCAGCCTTTCTGGTGGCCGATGGCGTGACCCCGTCAAATGAAGGGCGCGGTTATGTGCTGCGACGGATCATGCGTCGCGCAATGCGCCATGCCCACATTCTTGGCGCGCGCCAGCCCGGCATGTACAAGCTGGTCGGTGCCCTTGCTGATGAAATGGGCGCGGCCTACCCGGAACTGGTGCGTGCACGCCCGGCGATTGAAAACGCCCTTGAGAATGAGGAAGCCCGGTTCCAGCGCACACTCGGGCGCGGTCTTGCTTTGCTGGATGAGGCGAGCGAGGGTCTGGGTGCAGGCGACACATTGCCCGGCGAAACGGCGTTCAAACTGTACGACACTTTCGGCTTCCCGGTTGATCTGACCGAAGACATCCTGCGTGGCCGGGACATGAAGCTGGACCAGGCTGGCTTCGATGCGGCCATGGCGGCACAGAAGGCCGCGGCACGTGATGCCTGGGCCGGCTCGGGTGATGCCGGGGCGGATGATGTCTGGTTCCGGGTGCGCGATAAGGTCGGCCCGACGCGGTTTGACGGCTATGAAACCCTGACCGGTAAGGGCGATCTTGCAGCCATGCTTGTCGATGGCGAAATGGCTGAAATGGCCACGGCAGGTGACACCGCTGAACTCGTTTTCAAGG
>CBDUKI010000105.1:0-8780 GCA_965367765.1 uncultured Henriciella sp. | reverse complement strand
GCCAATGGCCAGACCTATGAAGTGGACTGCCTGATCTTCGCCACTGGCTTCGAGGTGGGCACCGAATATACCCGCCGTTCAGGCTATGACGTGACCGGGCGCGACGGGCGCAAACTGTCCGACCACTGGGCCGATGGCTTCCGCAGCCTGTTCGGCATGTATGTGCATGGCTTTCCGAACATGTTTGTCATGGGCACGACACAGGCGGGGTTCACCGCCAATTACCCGCACCTGCTGGAAGAACAGGCCAATCATATCGGCTACACGATCAACGAGGCCGACAAGCGCCAGGCCCACATGGTCGAGCTGAACGAGGCGGCTGAACAAGGCTGGGTCGATGAGATCATTGAGAAGGCCATGTTGCGCGAAAACTTCTTCGAGGAGTGCACGCCGGGCTATTACAACAATGAAGGCAAACTCTCCGAACGGGCCAAGCAGAACACCTCCTATGGGGGTGGCTCGGATGCCTATTTCGCCATAATCAAGAAATGGCGCGAGGCCGGAACGCTGGACGGGCTGAACCTGAGCGCCTGACCAGGCAAGTCGCGCGGGCCAATGACAAGGAATGGATCAATGACATTTACCACTGCCGCCGAGGCCGTTGAACATATCTGTTCGACAGAGCCCATCTACGCGCTTGATACAGCCTCGATCCGCGGGATCGAATACAAAGTGTTCAAGAACGTGCCACGACACATGGGTGAATTCCTCGCCGTGTGCGAGCAGCATGGCGATCTCGACTTCGTTGTCTACCAGGACGAGCGCCTGACCTTCCGACAGTTCCGCGAGAAGGCCAACCAGCTGGCCCAGGCCCTGATGCATGAATGCGGCGTCCGGCCGGGCGACAAGGTCGCCGTGTCGATGCGCAACTATCCTGAATACTTGCTGCTGATCATGGCGATCACGTCAATTGGTGGGGTGATTGTTTTCCTGAATAGCTGGTGGACCAGCGATGAAATGGAATACGGCTTCACCGATAGCGGCGCCAGGCTGGCCTTCCTCGACGGGCCACGTGCGAAAGTTGTAGCGCCGTTTGCCGCGCGCCTTGGCATCCGCCAGGTCATCGTGCGTGACAGTGCCTTGCCGGGCACCATGGCGTTTGACGATTTGATGGCAAAGGCCCCGTCAAACGACGTCCCGGATGTCGATATCGATACGGATGCCGATATGGCGGTGATGTATACGTCGGGTTCGACCGGGCATCCAAAGGGCGTCGTCCTGACCCATCGCAGCGCCATGTCTGCAGTCTACTCCTGGCGCATGACCGCGCGGGTTGGCGAATTGCTGGGCACCGCACCGGAACTGCCATTGGATGCCAATGGTGAGCCGGTCCAGGCCTCCGGCCTTGTCACGACTCCGCTTTTCCACGTCTCGGCCACGCACGCGGTCTTCTTCTCAGGCCTGCTGGCCGGTCACAAGCTGATCCTGATGTATAAATGGGATGCCGCCGAAGCGATCAAGCTGATCGAGCGGGAGACTTTGACGCGCTTTTACGGGGTGCCGACCATGTCTGCGGACCTGATGGAAGAAGCCATGCGCCAGGGCAAGACGCTGGACACGCTGCGTTCGATGGAAGCGGGCGGTGCCAAGCGCCCGGCCGGACAGGTTGGCCAGCTCGCCAAGGCCCTGCCACACGCCCCGCCAAGCAATGGCTTCGGCATGACCGAGACCAATGCGCTGGGCATCTTCCTGCGCGGCGACGACTATATCCGCAAACCCAACGCGACCGGGCGGCTCTACCCGCCACTGCAAGAACTGAAGATTGTCGATGATGACGGCCATGAAGTCCCGCAGGGCGAGATCGGCGAGCTGATCCTGAAGAGCGCCGCGAATATGCGCTGCTATCTCAACAAGCCCGAAGCCACCGCAGAAACGCTGAAGGACGGTTGGCTGTATACGGGCGACCTGGCCTATATTGATGACGAGGACATCGTCACCATTGTTGACCGCAAGAAGGACATGATCATTCGCGGCGGCGAGAACATCTCCTGCCTGGAGGTCGATGCGGCCATGCACCTGCACCCGGATGTGCTGGAAGCCTCGGTCTTCTCCATGCCGGATGAGCGTCTGGGCGAAGCGGTCGGCGCGGGCGTCATGCTGAAGCCGGGTGCGCAGCTAAGCCAAGGCGACCTGCAAGCCTTCCTGAAACAGCATCTCGCCGCGTTCAAGATCCCTGAGCGGATCTGGTTCCAGACCGAACCCCTGCCCCGCGGTGGTACCGAGAAGACGGACCGCAATGCCCTGCGCAAAGCCTGTATCGGCGTTGAAGGATCGGTCCTGGCCTAGTCAGACCTGGCGCGTGGCACGTGTGCCCGGGGCTGGCGGCGTTTCTGGCGGGCCGGCGAAGCATTGTGCCTTGCGCATCCAGTCCTGGGCCACCGGGCCGGTTACCTCAAGCGCGGTATCGGCAACATGACGCACCTGGGTGACGACCTGGCAGAAGGCTTCTGCCGGGCCAGTAATCCGCTCGGCCTCGGATGGCTCACCATAGGTCCAGACTTCACCTGACGGGGCGGTCAGGCAGAGATAAGGCATCTCACCGGGCGGGTCCTGTTTGCGGGTCTTGTAGGTCCAGGCAAATGTATTGACGCCGAGCACGACAATATTGCGGATGCGGTCCGCGTTCTGGCGCACCACGCCGAGATGGTCATAGACTTCCTGGCCGTGCGCCCAGGTTTCCATCAGGCGTGCGGTAATGGACGAACGCGCGCTCATGTCCGGTCCAGCCCATTTCAGGCGTTGCTTAGGGTCAGCCTTGTCAAACAGCGCGGCCGTACCCTGAACATCAGCATACCAACTATCCAGCAAGGCGCGCCCGGATAGCCCTTTGAAGAAATCGCTTTCAAAGGCCCGCATCCCGTCGCCCTTGGCAAATATGGCTTTCATCCTTGCCAGCAGCGTGGCCTCGTCCGTCAGTTGCAGGCCGGCCATGATGTTCCAGAAATGCAGGTGCTGCAGCACAGCATTGATCGACCAGTCCTTGAACTGTGTCGGCTCATCAAACGCCTGCGGGTCAGCCCCGTCCAGCAGCTCATACAGCGCTGTACTTTCAGCCAGGAAATCCTGCGCCTGTTGCACGCCTAGTCTCCAAGGCTGTCGTTCAGGCGCTCATAGGCCTTCAGGAAATCTTCCTTGAATTCCTGCACGACTTGCCCGGCTGACATGGCCTGGTTCATCAGGCCGACCCCCTGGCCAACGAAATAGGTCGATAGTTGCGCCGCACCTTCATGACCACCCTGGCTGAGCTTGTCGATATGGCGAAGCGCCGGTTCGGAGACCAGGCCCTGCAATGGCATAGGCAGGGATTCGGGAGCCTCTTCGCTCTCCCACGCATCGGTCCATGGTGAGCGCAACTGGCGCGAATGCTTGCCGGTTCGGGCGCGCGAACGCACCGTATCGCGGGAGGTTGCCGCGAGCATCTTCTCCTTCACGACCGGGTTGGTTTCAGCCTCGCTCGTGGTCAGCCAGACCGAGCCGCACCAGGCCCCGTCCGCGCCCATGGCCATGGAGGCAGCCATCTGCGCGCCCGTCGTGATGCCACCCGCCGCGAGGATGGCCGTGTCGGCGCCCATGTCGCGCACCGCCTGATAGACTTCCGGCACCAGCACCATGGTGGAGACTTCGCCGCAATGGCCGCCAGCCTCGCCGCCTGCCACGATCAGCACATCGACCCCGGCATTGACCTGTGACACGGCATGTTCCTTGGTGCCGATCAGCGCGCCTGTTGCAACGCCATGCTGTTCGGCCATGTCCATCATCACCTTGGGCGGCACGCCGAGCGCGTTGACGATCAGTTTGATCGGATACTGGAAGGCAACTTCCAGGCTGGACGCGGCGGCATCATCACGCAGGTTCTGGGCGAAATTGGTCGAGTTGGAACGCAGCCCCTCAAGGTCGGCATCCTCAATGCCGTGCTCGCGCATGATCTTGGCGGCGAAATCCTTGTGCTCCTGTGGGATGGCATCGAGCAGCTTGCCCTGGTCGAACGCCTCGCCCTTGCCCTCGAACTTGTTGGGGACAATCAGGTCAACACCGAAGGGCTTGCCGTCAATATGATCGACGATCCAGTCCAGCTCTTCCTTGAGCCGATCCGGCGGCAAGGACACAGCCCCGAACACGCCCATGCCACCCGCCTTTGACACCGCGACCACAACGTCGCGGCAGTGGGTGAAGGCCAGCAACGGAAATTCAATTCCCAGCATGTCACAAATCTTCGAATTCATCATAGCGGTCTCCCGGACAGGTCTGTCTTGTTCGTGCCGAGGCTAGGGCCTTGTCCTACGGTCACGACAAGCACCTTTTTACCATGAACACGAAAAAAGCCGGAACGTCCCCGCTCCGGCTTTCTCGAATTGTCGTTTGGCACCTGGCCTATTTGCGCCAGACCGCAGCCATGGCGGGGTCTTCTTCCTCGCCAGTGTACTTGCGGGTTTCGGCGCGGCCAACGACCATGTGGTGCACTTCATCCGGGCCATCAGCCAGGCGCAGCGTCCGCTGGCTGGCATACATGCGTGGCAGCGGCGTCCACTGCGATACACCGGCGGCGCCGTGCATCTGGATGGCCTGGTCGATGATCTTGCAGACCCGCTCAGGCACCATGGCCTTGACCATGGAAATCCATACGCGGGCTTCCTTGTTGCCGAGCACGTCCATCGCCTTGGCAGCCTTGAGGACCATCAGGCGCATCGCCTCAATCTCGATCCGAGCGCGCGAGATGATCTCGATATTGCCGCCCAGCTTGACCAGGTCACGGCCAAAGGCCTGACGCCCCATGCCACGCACCACCATCAGGTCAAGCGCCTTCTCGGCGGCACCGATCGAGCGCATGCAGTGATGGATACGGCCAGGCCCAAGACGCAGCTGGGAAATCTCGAAGCCCCGGCCTTCGCCGAGCAGCATGTTTTCCTTCGGCACACGCACATTGTCGAACACGATATGCATGTGGCCATGCGGGGCATCCGGATCACCGAAGACGTGCATGCCATCAAGGATTTTCACGCCGGGCGTGTCGATTGGGACGAGGATTTGCGACTGCTGCTTGTGCGGCTCGGCATCGGGGCTGGTCTTGACCATGGTGATCATGATCTTGCAGCGCGGGTCACCGGCACCGGAAATATAGAATTTTTCGCCATTGATGACCCATTCGTCACCCTCAAGCACGGCGCGGGTCGAGACATTCTTGGCATCAGACGACGGAATGCCCGGCTCTGTCATCGCGAAGGCCGAACGGATCTTGCCTTCGAGCAGCGGCTTCAGCCACTTCTCTTTCTGCTCCGGCGTGCCGACACGCTCCAGCACTTCCATATTGCCGGTATCAGGGGCCGAACAGTTCATGGTTTCCGAAGCCAGCGGGTTCTTGCCCAGCTCAGCCGCGATGTACGCATAGTCGAGGTTCTTCAGGCCTTCGCCGGTATCGGCATCCGGCAGGAAGAAGTTCCACAGGCCCTGCTTCTTGGCTTCGTCCTTGGCCTTCTCAAGAACGTCAAGCTGGCCCTCGGCATATTGCCAGATATTGTCCTTATCCTTGCGCTCGCGACCGAGGCGGGAAAACTCCTCATACATCGGATCGACCGTCTCAGCGATAAAACGCTTCACGTGGTCGTAGAGAGGCTGCGCCTCTGCCGACATGTTTAGGTTGTTCAGCTCATCATTGGGGTTGAATCCACTCATCTTTTCCACCTGTCCTTTGCTTCCTCACAACGAATTTCGCACGCATGTGCACTGACCAGCACTGTATCGGTTTTGACCGCTATGCCCAGCCTTGACGTCGCGCCGCCTCTTCGCGGACAGCCTCTGGCCCTCCCAGCAATTGCCGGTTGGTGCCAATACGCTTGAACCAGTAATGCAGGCCGACAAGATCGGTGAACCCCATGCCGCCATGAACCTCTGTCGAGGTTCGCGCGACGAACGTGCCGACCTCGGCCAGATGAGATTTGGCCAGGCAGATCATCACTTCGGCCTCCTCCATGCCTTCGTCGAATGCGTGCGCGGCATGCCAGACCAGGGCGCGGGCCGGTTCAATCTGGGCCGCCATTTCGGCGCACAGGTGCTTGACCGACTGAAAGCTGCCGATGACGCGATTGAACTGCTTGCGCTCCTTGGCGTACTCGACCGCCTTGTCGAGCATGACCTGCGCCGCGCCAAGCGTATCAGCGGCCAGCAGGAGCCGCCCGACAAGGATGGCCTGGTCCGCGGCATTGGCGTCTTCGCAACCGACCAGCGGCTCGCAGGCAACGTCCTTGAAGACCAGCTCTGCAAAGTCGCGCGTGCGGTCAATCGTGACCAGTTCGCGGCGCGACAGACCGTCTGCATCGCTGGCGACAATGTGCAGGTGGCCAGCCGTGTCAGCGACGAGAATATGGCTCGCGCCTGCGGTTTCCATCGCAAACAGGCTCTTGCCGTTGAGCTTGCCGCCCTCATGCACGACGCCTGCGCCTTCGCGCGCGCCGACATGTTCGCTCATGGCGACGCCGAAGCGCGCCTCGCCAGCGGCAATCCGGGGCAGCCATTGGGCGGCCTGTTCGCGGCTGTCGGCGGCGTGCAGGCCAGCAATGGCCATGGCATTGGCGAGGTGGCGAGCCGGGGCAACCGCTGCGCCGATTGCTTCCTGCACCAGGGCCGCATCCAGCAGGCCAAGCCCCAGCCCTTCCATCGTTTCCGGCACGAGGATTTGCGACACGCCGAGTTCGGCAAGACCGTTGGACACGCTGTCTCCAATCGCCGCATCACCATCGGCAAACTTGCGGACCGTATCGAGCGCGGACGCCGAAGCGAGATAGCCGCTCACCGAGCCCTGGAACATTTTCTGATCGTCAGAGAGTGAAAATTCCATATCCTGTCCTCCTATACCTGCGCTGGGCGCGGTTCGCGCGGCATGCCGAGGCCCCGCTCTGAAATGATGTTCTTCTGGATCTGCGCCGTCCCACCGCCAATGATCAGGCCGAGATCGTACATGTAGCGCACCTGCCACTGGGCGAAGTCGCGCAGGTAGGGGCTGTCTCCATAGAGCAGGCCGAACTCGCCCATGGCATCAATCGCCAGGCGCGCCAGCTCATGGTTCAGCTCGCAACCCATCAGTTTGACAATAAGCCCAGCCATGCCAGCGCTCTCCCCTTTCAGGCGGCTGGTGGTCACGCGCAGGCCATTGGCCTGCATCGCATAGACCCGGGCCTGCAGGGCAACCAGGCGGTCGCGGAAGACCGGATTGTCGATCAGGCGCTGACCGTCAATGGTCTCGGTCTTCATCAGGTCGGCAATTGCCAGCAGGCGCGACTTGGCCGCATTCGGATTGCCGAGCATGCCGCGCTCATGGGTCAGCGTGGCATTGGCCACCTGCCAGCCCTTGCCCGGCGCGCCGACAATCTGGTCGCGCGGCACGCGCACATCGGTAAAGAACACCTCATTGAAATTAGCCGCCATGGTCATGTCGACCAGCGGGCGCACCTCGATACCGGGCGTCTCCATGGAGAAGATCAGGTAGGAAATGCCGTGATGCTTCTTCGCGTCCGGCTCGGTCCGCACAAGGCAGAAGATCATGTCGGCCTGGCGCGCCGTCGATGTCCATATCTTCTGGCCATTGATTACATAATCATCGCCATCAATGTGGGCCTTGGTGGTCAGGCTGGCCAGATCCGACCCGGCACCCGGCTCTGAATAGCCCTGGCACCAGACAATGTCGCCGTGCAGCGTGGGTTTGATATACTTTTCCTTTTGCGCCTCGGTGCCCAGCTCAAGCAGGGTCGGGACAAGCATGGAAATGCCCTGATTGGCGAGACCACCCGGCAGGCCGGTCCGGGCAAATTCCTCGGCAATGATGCGCGATTTCAGGATATCCGGCTCGCGCCCTGCCCCACCATACCTGGCCGGGATGGTGCGCGCCGTCAGACCTTCCTTGATCAGCAGTTTCTGCCAGGCCAGGCGCTTGGGATGGCGCAGGCCACGATCATCGGGCGCTGGGGCCTTGTCAGCATTCTTTTCGAGAAAGGCCGCGACCTCCTCGCGGAACGCCTCATATTCCGAACTCAGTTTCAAATCCATGGCCGACTCCCTGTTTTCAGAGAGTAAAACAGCCTGCCCTACGGGCACTGGAAGGGCCTAAATTCAAAAAGTTCAACGCCGATCGCGCAAGATGAATTCGGCCCCGCGTTCGGCAATCATGATCGTCGGCGTATTGGTGTTACCGGAGGTGATGGTCGGCATGATTGAGGCATCAATCACGCGCAGGCCATCAACGCCGATCACCCGCAAATGCGGATCAACCACGGCTTGCGGATCGTCCACCAGCCCCATCTTGGCCGTGCCAACCGGGTGGAAGATCGTGGTACCAATGTCACCCGCCGCACGCGCCAGACTGTCGAGCTCATCACTGACCTTCGGCCCGGGCAGGATTTCTTCCGGCGCGAACGGGGCAAGGGCGGGCTGGCGCATCAGGTCTCGGGTCACGCGAATGGCATCGGCGGCGACCTGGCGGTCTTCCTGCGTGGTGAGATAATTCGGCGCGATAATCGGCGCGGCATCCAGGTCCAGCGAGGGGATAGAGATATGCCCACGCGAGCTTGGTTGCAGGTTGCAGGCACTGGCTGTGATCGCCGGGAAGCGATGGAGCGGGTCACCAAACTTGTCGAGCGACAAGGGCTGGATGTGGAATTGCAGGTTGGCGCGCGCGCGGGCCGGGTCAGAGCGGGTGAAAATCCCGAGCTGAGACGGTGCCATGGTGAGTGGCCCGCGCCGCCGGAACGCATAGTTCAGCCCCATACCCAGTTTCCCGAACAGGGAATGAT
>CBDUKI010000104.1:0-8781 GCA_965367765.1 uncultured Henriciella sp. | reverse complement strand
ATCGATCTCACCCGCTTCGGCCATCTCATAGACCCGGGTCATGTCGATCTTCTCGGCCCCGGCTTGTGATGGATTGCTCTGCATGACGGCCAGCAGGCCGATCAGCAGCACGGCGATAAGGCCCCATATGGCGAGATTGCGCGAATTCATGTTCACATCCAGATGTTCAGCTTTTGATTATGCACTGATATAGGCGATTGGTTTCATGAAAACGACTCAAAAGCTGATAATGTTTGACTTTGGGTACACATCTGTTTGGTTTTTGGCTTCGAGAGGCGGGATTATAGCCCGAATGGGGAATTTTTCTAAATGAAAGACGCGTTGAAAGCCTATCTGCCCGTCGCGGTGGTGGCACTGGTGCTGGTGGTGATCGCGATGCGGTTCATTGCCCCGGCCCCGCCCAAGGTGATCCGCTTCGCTGCGGGCGGCGCGGATGGGCAGTATTATGCCTATGCCGAGCAATATCGCGACGCGCTGGGCGTGCATGGCGTCAAGGTCGAGGTGCTCGAAACGCCCGGCACGGTCGAGAATTATCGCCTGTTGCTGGCCGGTGAAGCCGATGTCGCGCTGCTGCAGGGCGGGTTGGCGGACGAAGCGGCGCGCGCCGAGACCCTGTCACTTGGCGGCATGTTTGCCGAACCGTTCTGGATTTTCGTACCCAGTGAGGCCGAAACAGCGAACTTTGGTGACCTGCATGACAAGCTGATTGCGCTGGGCGGGGATGGCTCAGGCACACGGGCGCTGGCACAGCGGCTACAGGCTGACTGGGGCGGGGCATGGCGTGCGGGTGACCCGCGCTCGGGCAGCCAGGCCGCTGCCGCGCTGCTGGCCGGGGAGGTGGATGCCGCCGTCTTCGCCGCTGCGGTTGATGCGCCGTATGTGCAGGCCTTGTTGAAGGATGCACGTGTACGCCTCGTTCCGGTGCCGCGCGCGCAGGGCATTTCCATGCACTATCCGGCGCTGGCCCCCGTGACGCTGTATGAGGGCGTGGTCGATCTCGACAGCAACCGGCCCGGTGCCGATACGCCGCTGATCGCCGCGATTGCCCAGTTGGGCGTGCGCGCGGACACGCATCCAGCCATCCAGGCGGTGTTGCTGGAAGCGGCCGAGACCATCCATGGCGGCAATTCCATCCTGACCCGGGCAGGCACATTCCCGGATGCCAACAAGGCTGACCTGCCGCTATCGGACGAGGCGCGGCGTTTCTATCGCAACGGGCCGACCTTCCTGCGGCGCTATTTCTCTTTTGGAACCGCCAACTTCCTTGAGCGCGCGTGGATCTTGCTGATCCCTCTGATCACGCTCCTGATCCCGCTGGTTCAGGTCGCCCCGCCGGTCTATCGCTGGCGCATCCGGCGGCGCATCTATGTCTGGTACAATGACCTGCATGAACTGGAGCGGCGCGGCATCGACGCCACAGACAATGCCACCCGCCAGGCCGTGCTGGAAGAGATTCAGGCGCTACAGCATGAGGTTGGCAAGGTCGACGTGCCCGTTTCCTACAATGATGAGCTGTACCATTTGCGCAGCCACATCAATTTCGTCGAGGCCCTGGTCGCGCGCCAGAAGACCCAGCAGGCCTGATCGCCGCCAGTTACGCATATTCCGCTATCCCCGCCGCCTGCGCGTGGGGCTATGAGTCGGGTCAGTAGAGACAACAGGAGCGAGCCGATGAAAGATTTCGATGCGATTGCCAATGACTATGCCGCTGGTGTCGGCCAGCTGAAACCTTTGATCCCCGACACGTGGAAAGCCTTTGGTGCGCTGGTTTCAGCGGGCGAGAAAGCCGGTGAGCTGTCGAGCAAGGTGAAGGAGCTGATCTCAGTCGCCATCGGCATCGCGGTTCATTGCGAGGGCTGCATTGCCCTGCACACGCGCAGCGCTGTGCGTGCCGGCGTCACCCGTCAGGAATTTGCTGAAATGGTCGGCGTCGCGCTGGTCATGGGTGGTGGCCCGGCCTCGGTCTATGGCGCCGAAGCGCTACAGGCGTTCGATCACTTTTCGGCCTAGCCTGCCGAAGCCGCGTCCGTCTCGGCGGCGCTGGCCAGGGCCTCGCGGCGCTTTTCAGCGGCTGATTTCTTGATGCTTTCTGAGCGCAGCTGGCCGCAGGCGGCGAAAATGTCCCGCCCGCGCGGGGTGCGGATCGGGCTGGCATAACCGGCGCGGTTGACGATGTCCGCGAACGCTTCGATCTGCGCCCAGTCCGAGCATTCATACGGGCTGCCGGGCCATGGATTGAACGGGATCAGGTTGATCTTGGCCGGCACGCCGGAGAGCAGTTTCACCAGGTCGCGCGCTTCGGCGAGGCTGTCATTGACGCCCTTGAGCATGACATATTCGAACGTCACGCGGCGTGAATTATTCAGGCCCGGATAGGCGCGGATCGCCTCGAACAGGGTCTGCAGGTCATATTTGCGATTGATTGGCACGATCTCGTCGCGCAGGTCATCGCGCACGGCATGCAGTGAAATCGCCAGCATCGCGCCGGTGCGCTCACCCAGTTCGGGGATTTTCGGGGCAACACCGGCGGTTGAAACGGTGATCCGGCGGCGGCCAATCGACAGGCCTTCGCCATCGCTCAGTGTGTCGATCGCCTCGGCAACATTATCGAGATTGTAGAGCGGCTCACCCATGCCCATGAAGACGATATTGGTCAGCAGGCGGCCCTCTGTCGAGGCTGGCCATTCGCCCAGCCCATCGCGCGCAATCAGCACCTGGGAGACGATTTCCTGGGCCGTCAGGTTACGCACCAGCTTTTGCGTGCCGGTATGACAGAAGGTGCAGTTCAGCGTGCAGCCGACCTGGCTGGATACACACAGCGCGCCAGTTTTGTTGCTGACGGCGGGGATATAGACGCTTTCGCCCTCAATGCCGGGGGCAAAGCGCACCAGCCATTTCTGGGTGCCATCCACAGAGACCTGGTGATCGGCAATTTCTGGCCGTTCCAGCGAGTAGGCAGCGCTGAGCTGGGCCCGTAAATCCTTGCCGAGATCGGTCATCGCGGCAAAATCCTGCGCGCCAATATGGTGGACCCAGCGGCGCACCTGTTTGGCCCGCATACGCGCCGTTTTGCCTGGCAGGCCAAAGGCTTCCATCTCTGCGCGCAGGGCAGGCAGCGACAGGCCAGCCAGCGAGGCCGGGCGGGCCGCTTCAGGTGCGCGGGTGAGATCAAGCGAGGTTTTCATGGCGCCGCCTTAGCACAGGTCAGGGCGCGAAGCGACGGGGCTTATGCGGCGGCGATGGCGCCGTCATTGCGGTTGCGCGTATAGGCCCCGCGGACATCGCGCGATGGATTGAGGCCCTCGACCAGGCCGGTCAGGCTTTCGCTGGCCGCCCCGAACATCAGGGCCTCGGGCAGCAATTGCTGTGACATGTGACGCGCCGCGCGGGCGCGCATGGTCGGCTCCATGCCCGACAGGACATTCCGACAGATGATAATGTCGAACCGGCCAAGCGCCTCGGCGCTTTCAAGCAGGTTATGGCGACGGAAGCTGACCGCCTCGCGGATCGGCGCATTGAGCTGCCAGTTGCCGGTTTCCTCACGCGTGAAATTGTTCAGCAGGCGGCCAATGGACAGGCCTTTCTGGACCTCGAAATGACCGTAGGAACCGTGCTTGGCGGTTTCCAGGCAGTCGGTCGAAATATCGGTGGCGACAATCTCGATCTCAGCCCCCTTCAGCACTGTATTGGCCATTTCCGACAGGCGGATGGCCAGGGAATAGGGCTCCTGGCCGGTCGCCACGCCCGCGCACCAGACGCGCAGGCGCCCGGTCGTGGACTGTTTCAGCCGCTCTGGCAGGGCATGGGTGACAATCCGCTCGATCAGGTCGCGGTCACCAAAGAAACGGGTCAGCTTGCTGGTCAGGGCAGCGGCGATCTCGGTCTCGAAGCGTGGATTCGGGCGCGCCTTCAGGCAATGCGCGAGATCATCCAGCGTGGCAAATCCCTCGCGGCGGCTGATCGCGCCGAGACGGGCCTCCATCAGGTAGGCTTTCGACGACTTGAACGCCTGGCCGGTCTGGCGCAGGGCGAGATCGGCGATTTCATTGAAAGTCGTGTCCTGCATGTCCGTTCCGGCTGCCAAGGTTGAGGTCAAAGGTTACTAGAAACCCGCACAATCTTAAGAAATGCTTCAGATCAGGCCGACTTCGGCAAATTTGCTTTCAACAATGTCGGCATCGAACGGCTTCATGATGTACTCATTGGCGCCCGAACGGATGGCTTCGGCAATGTGCTCGACATCGTTTTCATTGGTGCAGAACATCACCACAGGGGCCTGGCCATTTTCCTCGCGGCGCAGGGCGCGCAGAAAGTCCAGCCCGTTCATCACCGGCATGTTCCAGTCCAGCAGGATGGCGTCCGGCATGCGCTCGCGGCACTGGGTGAGCGCCTGGGCGCCGTCTCCGGCCTCGGTGACCTCGAAGGCCAGGTCCTTGATGATCCGCCCGGCGACCGTGCGCACGACGCGTGAATCATCGACAATCATGCAGTGTTTCATGTCTCACCCTGAATATTTCAGCTCAGGATGAGTTATGCGGGGGTTTTCTTTAACAGGTCGTTAGCTTCCGCGCAGATCGGCCGCGATGAAGGTAATATTTTCCTCCGCCGGGATCGCGCTCAGCGTGCCACCGAGATCCTGAACCACCATCTGGGTGAAATAGGGCTGGATGGTGCGGGCTGACCAGCCTTCTTCCGGGTCTTCGCCGGCCAGCGTGGTGCGGATATATTCGGCCAGGCGTGCCTTTGGCCCGCGGGCATTGGCCGTCACCGTGACGAGATTGCCGACATTGTGGATTTTCAGCGCCACGACGCCGCCGCGCGGGATCGAGGAATTGGCCATCATCAGCAGGTTCATCAGTACCCGGGCATGGCCATAGCTGAACTGTTCGGACTGGATATCCCAGTCGACGCTGGGCTTGTAGCCCGCCATGAAGCCCTCGACGATCTGGCGAACTTCATGCCGGTCGGCCTGGGAATCGGACAGGCCAGCAGACCCGAACGCATAGCGCAGCAGCTGAATCCGCGCGCCGGCCGAAGCGGCGCCGTTCTCAAGCAGTTGCTGGGCCTGCGCCTTCATCTCGGCATCCCCCGGGTCGGCGAGCAGTTCCAGGGCTGAATTGACCGAGGCGATCGGTGAAATCAGGTCATGGCAGATGTGCGACGCGATGAAAGCGGCAAGGCGGGAAGGTTCGATCATGAAAGGCCCCTTGAGACGTGGTCTCGGGCAACCTAACCGATTCGCTGAAATATGGCTTGGTTATTCGTCGTTCTGCAGATCATTTTGCGCGTCATCATAGCCCTCGCGCGCGCTTTTGAAGGTCAGGAAGAACAGGCCAGCCGACAGCGCCACGCTGACCGCGCAGCCCAGACCATAGGCAATCCAGCCATGCATCGTCATGTGCAGGCCGGCATTCGACCACAGGAAGCCAACGCCGACAAAGGCGCCGACCAGACAGATCAGGCCGATGGCCAGGGGCAGGAAGGTGCGAGACAAGACGGCCTGGCCTATTTGCGGACCCAGACGCCGTCCGCACCCATGACATATTCACCCGGTGCGGCGTTCGAGACCTGTTTTTCGCCGGTGACGCGCGCGACTTGCGCGATGGTCGTGCCGGTGCGCTGTGCGGTCTGCTCATACAGGGCGCGGCGCTTGTTGTTGATCTCGTTCAGTTTGCGCAGCAGGGCCGGATCGACATTGCCGCTGACAACACCGAGATAGCCGTCAATGCGTTCGCCGATGACGCCCTGGCGCTGGGCTTCCTCAATTTGCGGATCACCCGCAGAGGCCGTGCCGGAATGCAGCGTTGCGAAGCCGACGATGAGAGCAATAGCGATGAGGGCGCGGTAAATGAAAGTCATCTGCTTATCCTTAGAACAGGTCCGGATTGTTGGTGATCAGCTCTTCGACTTCCTGGTCGAGGATGACCCGGACCTCCTGGTCGATCTTGACGTTCAGGTTGATTTCAATCGGCTTGTCGGGCGCGACGATCTTCACGGTCGGCGTGCAGGCGCCGGCGGCGAGGGTCAGCACAATGGCGGTCGCGGCACTGGTTGTCTGGCGTGTCATGCGAAATGGCTCCGTTTGACGTCTAAGATGGGACAAGTTCCCTGAACGTCAATTGAATGGGTCGTCTGTTTCTGCGTCCGGGTCAACGGCAACCGCATCGGCGATCCATCTTGCCGCAGCCAGGCGCTGGCCGGACCGGATGAGCTGGGCGAGCTTGGACTCGACGCTGATCCTGAAATCGAACTCAGCCCCGCCATAGACCTCAGGATTATGGCCAAGCAGGCGGGCCGACACAGTTATGTCGTCGATCAGATTGCCGTCGACACCGACCTCAAGCACCTTGAACTTGAGGTTGCGCAGGGCCGTGAACGCGGCATCGACCCGGTCATCGGCAAGCCCGGCCTGGGCTGCCGCCGTGCCGGTATAGCTGAGCGTGCCGCCCTTGCTGTCGGCCAGAAAGAAGGCATTGCGGACCCAGACATTGCCGCCTTCCAGGGTCAGTGGGAAGGTGCCGGAAATCGTGCCCTCGGCCTTCATGTCGGGCAGGGACAGGACATCGACCAGTTCGGCCAGCTCGATCGCGGTAGCATCGATCATCAGCTCTTCGGTGCGTCCGGCAATGGTCCATTCCGTCGGCTGTAGCGCAATCGTGCCGCCCGCCAACGGCCAGGTCGCGCCTTCGATCAAGAGGCGTTCGCCCGCGACCAATTGCAGGCTCAACTCGCCATTCTCAAGCGGGATACCGGGATTGATATGGGCGAAGGTGAGTTTTTGTGACGGGAAAGTCGTCAGGCCAATCATGTCGCTGAAACGGATTTCGCCATTGATCCCATCAATCGCGCCAATCTTTTGAGTGTCAAACCCGAACTCAGTTGCCGTGAACAGGCCGGTACCGGCAATCTGCCCCGACCGGATGGTAAAGTCGGTCACGGCGTTGAGGCGCCCACGTCCGTTGGACAACAGGCCACGCACCAGGTCTGACAGGTGTTTGGGTTGCAGGCCGCCGCGCGAAAAGACCAGGTCTTCGGAGCGCACCTGCGCGGCGCCATCGAGGGTGAGCAGATTGAGCGTCAGGTCTGCCGTGGCGATCTTCTGGCCGGTCTCCTTCAGGTTGACCGGCCCGGACAGGGTCAGGTCAGGACCAGCAAATTCGGCCGTGAACTGGGCGCGCAGCGGATTGTAGAGCGGGTCATCGCGATAGTCGGTCAGATCCACATTGCGGGCATTGGCCCGGGCCCGAAACTGGTTGGCCGCCAGCGTGCCCGAAAAATCGGCCCCTTCGATGGCAACATTGGCCGGGACCAGCCCACCCGACAGGCGGGTCTCCTCCAGCAGGGCATTGAGCCGGGTGACCGTACCGAATTCGATCCCAAGGCGCGGGTCCCCGGTTTCCAGGCGCAGGTCGCGTGTGCCGATCTGCATGGGCAGATGCAACTGGTCTGCGGTGATCGAGACGGCGAGCGTTTCATCGGCGGTCCAGTTGATCTCGGTCTGCTCAAAACCAGCCGTGCCTGAGACCTGTTTGCCGGTGAACGGCAAGGCAAAGTCTCCAAGTTGGATCGTGCCTGAGGCGAGGCCATCCTCCTGCTGGATGAAGCGGCCATTTTCCGGGCAGATGTTCAGGGCAATGTCGCGAACAACCAGCGTGTCGCTGGCACTGGCACTGGCGGCGGCCAGGCCGAGACAGGCCCGTTCCACCGTCTGTATTCGCCAGCCCGACGGGCCTTCAGCCGCCTCGATCCCGCCAAAGATGCGGGCCTGGCTCGTATTGATGCCGAGCAGGCGGCCATCAAAACGCAGCTCACCCAGCCCAGCCAGGCGCAGGCCATCGCCCTGCGACTGTAGGCTCAGGCGGTTGAGGTCAGCCGACAGGGCCAGACCATTGGCGGCCCAGCGGCTCAGTTTGACGCCGCCGACCTGCAGATCCCATTGATTGCCGGCCAGCTGCATCTGGGTGATATCTGCATTCAGGCGGGGCAATTGCCCACCCGATAGGGTCAGCACGCCTGCCAGGGTGACCAGGTGAGGCTCCAGGGTCAGGGCCGAACGACCAGGCGCGGCGGTCATGACGATCGCCCCGCCTGAGGCCGTGTTCAAGGCCAGGCGCTCGGGGACGATGACCTGCCAGTCACCGTCTTCACCCAGGTCGAGGCGGAACTGCGCCTCACCGGAGAAGTCTGTCAGGCCGGTGTCCAGCGCGGCGCGCAAGCGGTCGGCATGATGGTCAAACGGGGCGGCCGCGCGCACCTTGCCGAGCTGGGCCTGGCGGGTCGGTTCAGCAAGGCTGGCTGCGGCGAGGAACAGGTTGCCCTGGCCTGAAAACGCGCCGGATTGTGGGCTGATCCGGCCATCCAGGTCGAGGCTGAGCGCGTCAGCAGACAGGATCGGGCTATCGGCCGCTGACAGTTCGAGACTGGCCGTCAGATCAAGCCGGGCGTCTGATGTGGTCTCGCCCTGGCCTGCCAGTTTGACGTTCTCTGCCTGGTAGGCCTGCCAGCGTAACTGGTTTGCCGTTGCCGAAGCCTGGATGTCGCGGAGGATTTCATCAAGCGTATGGCGGGTCGAGAAATCGCTGGTCTTGAGCACGGCCTGGCCGCTTGAAACCGCGCCCAGCAAGTGGCCGTGATCGGGATTTTCGAGTTGCTCAACGCTGATGTCCCAGGCCAGGATTGGCTCTGCCTGGTCACTGAGTTCACCATGGATACGCAGGTCTGTGGCCCGCGTCTGGTTGAGATGCAGGGAGCTGATCTGCAAGTCGATGAGCCCGGTCAACG
>CBDUKI010000103.1:0-8793 GCA_965367765.1 uncultured Henriciella sp. | reverse complement strand
AACGACACCCCGGCCATATATGCTGCGGTTTTCTTCATGACGGTGGCTGGCCTGCCGTTCAGCCTGCTCGCCCTGGCCATGTTTCATGGCCGGTGGCGTGCCCTGATCGCGGACCCGCAAGTCCGTCTCTATATCGCGATCTGGCTCTCTTTCGCCTTCACCATCGTTATCTGGCACGAACTTGTGGTTGAGCCACCCATCTTCGATCACTTCTTCCACGGCCTGCAACTGGCCCTGTTCAACATCATCTCGATCATGACCGGCACCGGCTATGCCTCAACCTCCTATGATACCTGGGGCGGCCCGGCGATGACGATCTTCCTGATCGCGACCTTCCTTGGCGGCTGTGCCGGGTCAGCCGCCTGTGGCATCAAGATGTTCCGTCTTGAAATCAGCTTCCGCGCCGTGATCGCCCACACCCAGCGCATGATCAGCCCTAACCGCGTGGTGCGCGTCCGTTTTGGCGGTAAGGTCGTCGACAATTCCACCCTGCAATCGGTCATGGTCTTCGTCTTCCTGTACCTCGCGACTTTCGTGTTCGCTGCCATCCTGCTCAGCCTCACCGGCCTGGACCCGCTGACCGCGATTTCCGGTTCGGCCACCAGCGTGTCAAATGTCGGCCCCGGCCTCGGCCCGATCATTGGCCCGGCCGGGACATTCGAGCCATTGACGGATCGCGCCAAGTGGATCTGTGCCATCGCCATGCTGCTCGGACGGTTGGAATTCACCGCCGTGTTCGTGCTGCTGACCCGCCGGTTCTGGCGCGGATAGGCCGACGAGACAGATTTACGGATTGATCGCACGGCACATTTCCGGCAAATCACCCAGCATGGCAGATACCGTACACACATCCGCAGAGACCCTGCACGCGACCATGCTCGATATGGGCCAGCGCGCGCGTGCCGCCGCCCGCAAAATTGCCCAATTGGATGGGCCGGCCCGCACGGCTGGCCTTCACGCCATGGCTGATGCCGTCGAAGCGGCCGCGCCGGGCCTGCTGGCCGCAAATGCGATCGACATGGACGGCGCCCGCCAGAAGGGCCTGTCCAAGGCCATGCTCGACCGGCTGATGCTGGACGAAGCCCGCGTCCAGTCGATTGCCGATGCAGTGCGCGAGGTTGCCGCCCTGCCCGATCCAATCGGTGCGGAGATGGCCCGCTGGAGCGTCCCCTCCGGTCTCGACATTGCCCGCGTGCGCACTCCGCTTGGCGTCATCGGCATCATCTACGAAGCGCGCCCGAACGTCACCGCTGATGCCGCTGCGCTGTGCCTGCGCTCGGGCAATGCCGCGATCCTGCGCGCCGGCAGTGAAAGCCTGAATTCAGCCAAATGCATCGCTGAGGCCCTGCGCCGGGGGCTTGCCAGCGCTGGTCTGCCGCAAGATGCGATCCAGCTGGTCCAGACCACGGACCGCGCCGCCGTTGGTGAAATGCTCACCGGCCTGGACGGGACGATTGACATCATCGTACCGCGCGGTGGCAAATCCCTCGTGGCGCGGGTCCAGCAAGATGCCCGCATTCCGGTCATCGGACACCTCGAGGGCCTGTGTCATGTCTATGTTGATGGCGCTGCCGATCCGCAAAAAGCGATTAATATCGTCGTCAATTCCAAGATGCGCCGGACCGGCATTTGCGGCTCGGCTGAAACCCTGCTGATAGACCGCGCCGTCGCCGAGACCCTGCTGCCGGCCCTTGCCAGCGCGCTCAGCGATGCAGGCTGCACCTTGAAAGGCGACGAGGCCGCCCGCACCATCATTCCCGGCATGCAGGCGGCGAGCGAAGACGACTGGCGCACCGAATATCTCGATGCCATCCTGTCTGTGCGGGTGGTGGACGGCGTCGACGGTGCCATGGCGCATATCGCCCATTACGGCACCAGCCATACCGAAGCGATTATCACCGAGGATGCCGAAACCGCCGCGCGCTTCCTCAACGAGGTCGATTCCGGCATCGTCCTGCATAATGCCTCAACGCAGTTTGCCGATGGCGGCCAGTTTGGCATGGGGGCAGAGATCGGCATTGCGACCGGGCGTATCCACGCGCGTGGCCCGGTGGGTGCCGAACAATTGACGATTTACAAATATGTCGTGCGCGGCACTGGCCAGATCCGGCCCTGATCGCTGCCATGCCTCGCCTGCGCCATGCCGCCCACCTGCCACCGACCAGCACCCGCCAGCGGATTGGCCTGTTCGGCGGCTCGTTCGATCCGCCGCATCCCGGCCACATGCACGTGGCCGAAACCGCGCTGAAGCGCTTGCGTCTTGATGAGGTCTGGTGGTTCCCGACGCCTGGCAACCCGCTCAAGCACCGCCCCGGGGCCTATGAGGCACGTCTCGCCGCAGTCCAGGTCCTGACCGCCAGCAATCGCGCCATGCAGGTGTCGGATATCGAGGCGCGGGCCCACATCACCTACACGATTGACCTGGTAAAACTGCTGCGCGCGCACTGCCCGCATGCGAGCTTCGTCTGGCTGATGGGCAGTGACAGTCTGGAGAATTTTCACCTCTGGCGCGACTGGCAGGCGCTGGCCCACCTCGTCCCAATCGGCGTGATTGCCCGCCCCGGCTCGCTGGTCTCCGCCCGCAACAGCCACTTTGCTCGAATGTTCGCCCATGCCCGCCTGCCCGAGACAGCAAGCCATACGCTCGCCGGACATGCAGCCCCGGCATGGACCTATATCAAGGCCCCGCTAAACAGGGCGAGCTCCACTGCACTCAGGAAACAGCGAAACCCGTGACCAAACTGCATATCTTCACGACTGGCGGCACCATCGACAAGGTCTATTTCGACGCCTTGTCGGAATTCCAGGTCGGCGAAACCGCCCTCAACGCGATCCTGCGTGAGGCCAATGTCAGCTTCGAGCATGAGATCACGTCACTGATGCGCAAGGACAGTCTCGACATGACGGACGATGACCGCGTCCTGGTTCGCGAAGCCGTGCTGGCCAGCCCGTGCCGCCATATCCTTATCACCCATGGCACCGACACGATGGCGAAGACCGCCCGCGCCCTGATAGATATTGAGGGCAAAACCATCGTCTTCACCGGCGCCATGCAACCCGCAGCGCTACGTTCAACCGATGCGATCTTCAATATCGGCTACGCTATCGCCGCGACGCAATTGCAGTCACCGGGCGTCTATATTGCGATGAACGGGCATGTCTTCGATGCGGCCCATGTGACCAAGGATCGCGCCGCCGGGCGTTTTATTGACACCGATTAGTCGCCGCACCACCTGATAGGCCTTATCAGGAGGACAAGCATGAACAATCGCGATCAGATCGACTATTGGAACGGCCAGGCCGGAGAAAAGTGGGTGGTCAATTCAGACCTGCTTGATGCGATGCTGGACGTTTTTGCAGACAAGGTTCTGAGCGTCGGCCAGGCACAACCCGGCGAGACCGTGCTTGATATCGGTTGCGGCGCCGGGGCGCTCAGCCTCAAGGCAGCGGCCCAGGTTGGCAAGGATGGCCAGGTCATCGGCGTGGATGTTTCCGAACCGATGGTCGCCCTGGCTCGCCAGCGCGCCGATCATGCCGGCCTTCCCGCACGCTTCACAGTCGAAGATGCCAGTACGTTCAAGAGCGACACGCCAGCGAACCTCCTGGTGTCTCGGTTCGGCGTGATGTTCTTCGCCGACCCGGCTGAAGCGTTCAGCGCCCTGCGCAAGAATATGGCCCCGGGCGGACACCTGAGCTTTGCCTGCTGGCGCGCCATGCCCGAGAATGACTGGGTCCGCATCCCGCTTGAACTGACCTTGCCCTTCCTCAAGGCGCCGCCGGAAATGCCGCCGGCGAACGCCCCCGGCCCATTCGCCTTTTCCGACAAGGCCCATGTCAGTGACCTGCTGACCCGCGCTGGCTGGCAGAATGTCTCGATCGAGCCCTGGGACTGCCAGATGCAGATCCCCGGCGCAGATATCGCCCAGAACACACGCTTCATGATGGAGCTAGGCCCAGCCTCGCGCCTGATTGCCGCCCAGGAGCTGGACCCGGCACCGATTGCCGACGCGCTGAAACAGAAACTTGCCAGCCTCGCCGATCCCGAGGGCCAGGTTCGCATGAAAGCAGCGGTCTGGATCGTCACGGCCCGCGCCTGATTGATGCTAAAGGGTCACGCCGGGCAGGCATTGTCATGTCTGCTGCCTGCGAGCGGAATCTTGGGCTAGAGCCGGGTGCGCGCTCATGTTAAGCTTATCCAATCACCAATCTGACTGGAGCTTTCCGCTGCCCGCTTCCAAAACCGAGCCTCACACGACCGCGCGCGCATCAATTGAAGACATCCGCGCCCTGTCGGACAAGATTATTGCCTCACTGGAGGACGATAAGGCCGAAGACCTCACCGTGATCGACCTTCACGGAAAATCATCCCTTGCAGATATCATGATCCTGGCGTCCGGACGCTCTGCCCGGCATGTCAGCGCGATCGCCGATCACCTGGCCCAGACGGTCAAGGAGCTGACAGGTACAGCGCCGAAGCTGGAAGGCATGCCGAATGCTGACTGGGTTCTGCTCGACCTCGGTGACATCATTGTCCACCTGTTCCGCCCGGAAGTGCGTACATTCTACAACCTAGAGAAAATCTGGGCTGATGACGGCAATGCCCACCGCAATGCCGATGCCTGATCACCGCGGTTAAGCCATGCGCCTGACCCTGATCTCTGTCGGTCGCCTGAAATCCGGCCCTGAAAAGACGCTTGTTGATGATTATGTCTCGCGGTTTCGCAAGGCCGGTCGCGCGCTCGGCTTTCGGGGGTTCGACCTGATAGATGTCGACAGTGGCGGCGGTCTTGATGCCGAGGGCGAGCGCCTGCTGGCCAAGCTGCCCAAGGGCGCACGCATCCTGCGCCTGGATGAGCATGGCGAGCAGATGGCGTCAAAACGCTTCGCTGACCATCTCGCGCGCCTGCGTGACCAGGGCACGCCGGACCTCGCCTTCCTGATCGGCGGCGCTGAAGGCTACAGCCAGGCCGTGCGCGCGGCCGCCCCCGACACTTTGGCCTTTGGCCCGCAAACCTGGCCGCACCGTCTCGTCAAAGTGATGCTGGCCGAACAGGTCTATCGCGCCGCCAGCCTGCTCGCGGGCTTGCCTTATCACAAGGCCTGAGCGTGCATGGTGCGCCAGACTGAGGGTGACAGACCGAAGCGGCGGCGGAACACCTGTGTCAGCTGGCTGGCTGATGGATAACCCACCTCTCCCGCCACTGTCTTCAGCGCGACGCCGCTGCCAATCAGGGCCTTGGCGCGTTCGAGGCGCAAGGTCTCGATAAAACTGGCTGGTGACTGGCCGACCTGTTCGCGGAACCGGCGCTGGAAAGTGCGCAGGCTCTGCCCGGCCCGCGCCGCCAACACCTCCACACTCAACGGCTCGCCGAGATTGGACTTGGCCCAATTGATCAGCTCGTCATAGGCGTTGGCCGCCCCGTGCTGGCGCTGCAACGGGCCAGAGAATTGCGACTGGCTGCCCGGGCGACGCATATAGACAATCAGCCGCCGGGCGATACGCATGGCCACATCCTGGCCGAGATCGGCCTCGACCATCGCCAGGCTAAGGTCAATTCCGGTCGTCACACCCGCCGATGTCCAGACATTGCCGTCGACCGTGAAAATCGCATCTGGGTCAACGTCCACACCGGGATAAGACCTCGCCATGCGCGGGGCAGCGGCCCAATGGGTCGAGGCGCGCTTGCCCTCGAGCAGGCCCCAGGCTGCCAGGGCGACGGAGCCTGAGCAAACCGAGCCCCAGCGCCGCGCTGTTTGAGAGGCCGTGCGCACCCAGTCGCGCATGGCTGTGTCCTTAATCAGTGTCTTCATCCCCGCCTCGTCATGGCCAACCAGGAGACACGTATCTGCGGCTTCCGGCGCCAGGGTCGACAAGGGTTGCGAGACCAGGGCCACGCCGGAAATCGTCTCGGTTGGCCCGCCGCGCGATGACAATATGTGCAACTTGTAGGGTGGCGGGCCGTCTACTTCGTCATTGGCCGCGCTGAACACCGCCGCCGGGCCGGTCACGTCGAGCGCCTGCGCCCGGTCAGAAACGAGGATAGCAATGTTTGCAACCATTGGCGCAATACCGCATAAGTTTGTCATTCGCGCCACATCCTTTCTTGCCTATCCTGCGCCAACCAGAGCCAAGCAGAGGACTGCCATGACCCACCCCACCTACCGCATCGCCTTCCTGATCTATCCCGGCATGACCCAGCTGGACTTTTCCGGCCCTGCCGAAGTGCTGCACCGTATGCCAGGCGCAAAGATCGACATGGTCTGGACCTCGCTCGATCCGCTCACCAGTGACTCCGGCATCATATTTGTGCCGACGGCGACCCTGCACGACGACACCCGGTACGACATGATCTGCGTGCCTGGCGGCTTTGCCTGCACCGAAGTGATGACCAACCAGCCCGTGCTCGACTGGCTGCGTCGACAGGGCGAAACCGCAGACCTGGTTACCAGCGTCTGCACCGGTTCACTGATCCTCGCCGCGGCGGGACTGTTGAAGGGTTATAAAGCCGGTTGCCACTGGAGCTGGATCGACCACCTGGAGAAATTTGGCGCCGAGCCGGTGCACCAGCGCGTCGTCATCGATCGCAATCGCATCACCGCTGGCGGCGTCACGGCGGGGATCGATTTCGGCTTCCGTATTGTTGAGCAAAAGTGCGGCCGGGACTTTGCCGAAGCGCTGATCCTCGGCATCGAGTACGACCCCCAGCCCCTGTCCGGGGGCACGCCAGAAACGGCCCGGCCCGAAATTGTCTCGCGCCTGCAAGCCATGATGGCCGAACGGATGACCAGCCGCTTCACCGCAATTGATACCATTGCGGCGAATTTCGCCGCCGCCGACTAGCCGCGAGGTCATGACGGGTTTCCGGTTGACGCCCGGAAATCTGGGTTTCACACAAGGTGAAAAGAACAGGGAGCCCGCGATGACTGACACACCAAGAGACCTTGAAGGCCGCAAGGCCCTCGTCACCGGATCAGCCACCGGGCTTGGTCGGTCGCTGGCCGTAATGCTCGCCGAGCGCGGCGCAGACGTGATCATCAACTGCACCCGCTCGCTCACCGATGCCGAAGAGACGGTCAGTCTGTGCAATGCCGCCGGTGCACAGACCCAACTGGTCGCCGCCGATGTCTCCACCGAAGACGGCGTGGCCAAACTGGCCGAAGCGGCCGGGCGCTGGGGCCATCTCGACATTCTCGTCAACAATGCCGGGATCACCCGCCACGCCCGGGACCATAGCGACCTGGATGCGCTCAGCCGGCAGGATTTTCTCGACACTTACGCCGTCAATGTCGCCGGACCGTTCCTGATGTTGCAGGCCTGCAAGCCCCTATTGGTCAAGGCCCATGAAACCAGCGGCCGGGCCAGCGCGGTGCTGAATGTCTCATCAATTGCCGGGGTAACGGGCATTGGCTCATCGGTGGCCTATGCCGCCACCAAGGGGGCGCTGAACACGATGACCCTGTCACTGGCGCGCGCCCTGGCCCCGGCGATCCGGGTCAATGCCATCTGTCCGGGCTTTATCGGCACACGCTGGTTCAAGGACCAGATGGGCGCCGAACAATATGCCCGTATGGAGGAAGGCGTTGCCGCATCCGTACCGCTGAATGTCGCCAGTGGCCCGGACGATATCGCCGCCTCAGGCATTTTCTTCCTCACGGATGCGTCGCGCCACGTCACGGGTGAAACCCTCTTGGTTGATGCCGGCATGCACCTTGGATACGCCCCGCTTGCCGCCCGCTAGGTGTTAAACGATGGCAAAATGAGCGTTTCAACCGCCTTTTGCCTCAAAGTCGGGCACCAGATCACAAAAACTTCATTTCCCATCTCTCAAGATGGCTAATTAGCGGGCAACGCGGTCCATTCACTCCATCAATCGACACCAGATGGAGACACAACATGAAGAGATTGGTTTCAGGGGCAGCTTTGCTCGCTATATCAGCAGGCGTTTTTGCAACGCCGGCCGCAATGGCTGAAGGGGAATTCAGCGCCAACGTCGCCCTGACGACAGATTATGTCTGGCGCGGTATCAGCCAGAACAATGAGAACCCGGCCATTTCAGGCGGCTTCGACTATGCCAACGGCCTGTTCTATGCCGGCACCTGGGCATCCAACGTCGCCACTGACGGCACGATGGAACTTGATTTCTACGGCGGTATCGCTGGCGAAACCGATAGCGGCCTGGCCTGGGATGTAGGCGTCATCACCTATCTCTATCCAGACACTGACGACCTGGACTTCACCGAAGTCTATGGCGGCCTCGGCTACGAGTTTGCTGGTGGCTTCGGCGTCGGCGGCTATGTCTATTATGACTTCGACAATGAAAGCACCTATGTTGAAGGCACCGCATCTTACGGCTTCACCGACGAGCTGTCAGTTGATGCTAGCCTCGGCAACTACTCGTTCGAAGGCGGCGGCGATTACACCAACTGGTCCATCGGCGGCACCTATTCGTTCGATGTGGTCGATGTTGACGTGCGCTACTGGGACACAGACGTCGATGGCGTTGCACCCGTGGCTGACGAACGCATCGTGCTGACCTTCTCAAAAGGTTTCCCATAGAGGCCTGAGTTATCTAACCCGCCTGTCGCCCTCCTGTCTGGGCGGGTCAGACTGACCGCTGTTTCCCGGGATCCCCCGAGAGGCAGCGGTCTTTTCATGTCAGCCCGTCGCGCCACTGCTCGCCAGTTGACCCGCCGGCGCGATTGCAGGCCTGCGTCTTCTGAAGCGCTGGACACGCCAAAGAAAAAGGGCGGACCAAATCAGGCCCGCCCTCATCCACTCTACGCTTGTCCAGC
>CBDUKI010000102.1:0-8800 GCA_965367765.1 uncultured Henriciella sp. | reverse complement strand
TTAGTTTTCGTCGCTGGTTGCCGCATCTTCAACCGCGTCTTCCACGGTTTCAACCGCAGCATCCACAGCCTCGCCAGCATCTTCGACAACGGCTTCACCGGTCTCGACAACTGTTTCGACCAGGTCAGCCGCGTCCTCGGTGGCTTCTTCGACCACGGCCTCAACCGTCGCTTCGTCGTCTTCGGCCAGGGTTTCAGCGCCTTCAACTTCGCCAACCGTTTCTTCTGCGGCTTCGGTCACGGTTTCAGCTGCATCCTCAGCGACGGTTTCATCAACTGCCGGCAGAGGCTCCGGGAAGGCCGGGGCGTCTGGTGAATAGCTGGCCAGGTAGGCCAGGACATTGGCGCGCTCGTCATCGCGGTTCAGGCCGGCAAAGCCCATGCTCGTGCCACGAGCATATTTTGACGGCGATTTCAGCCAGTTATCCATATTGGCGAAGGACCAGTCACCCTCTGTATTCGACAGCGCACCCGAATAGGCAAAGCCAGCCACACCCTGTTTGGTATTGCCCAGGCGGCCATAGAGGTTTGGACCCGTTCCATCGGCACCGCCTTGCTCAATCGTGTGGCATGAGGCGCACTTGGCCTTGAAGCTGCGCTCACCGCGGCTGACGTCCGCGCTGGCCAGCAGCAGGCCGAGATCATAGATTTCTTCCACGATCGGGCCAGTACCGCCCGTATCGGCCAGTTCGATGCGATAGCCATGGAAGCTGGCTTCTGCCCAGTCATTCATTGATTCGTAGTGATGATCGCCGTGATGGCCGCCACCGAAGACCATCGTGGCGACTTCGCGAAGCCCCATGACGACTAGTGCAACGGCAAGAAGTGCACCGAAAATCTTGTTCAGGCCGAGTTCACCCATGGGGACTTTCCTCTGAAAAACCATTGTTCGCGCGCCTTCTGGCACGCAATTCAATTTGATTCAACATATACAGATGTGGCGAAATGCGCGCGTGCCAATTCAGCGGCGAAACGGCGCAGCCCATCTGGCGCGCTCAGCACCTGTCGCAAAGCGGCTCGAGCGGCGCGCTCGAGTGGGTGTGTGACCCTTGACGAACAGGGGACAAATGGTGTCGACACGCCAGCAGAACAAGACAGGGCCAACCGCCATGACCGACGCCAAGAAGATCATTGCCTATCAAGGCGAAGAAGGATCGAATTCCCACATTGCCTGCCGGGAAGTCTATCCCGACTATGGTTCGATGGCCTGTCGCACGTTCGAGGATGTTTTCGCAGCGGTTGAATCAGGCGAGGCAGACCTGGCCATGATCCCGGTTGAGAACACGATTGCCGGGCGGGTCGGGGATATTCACCACCTGCTGCCATCGACCGGACTGCACATGATTGGCGAATATTTCATGCGCATCCGGTTTCAGCTCATGGGGATCAAGGGCGCCCACATCGAAGACGTCAAACGCGCTTATTCCCATGTCATGGCGCTGGGCCAGTGTCGCCGGTACTTGCGTGAGCGTGGCATTGTTGCGGTCACGGCAGCCGATACGGCTGGGGCGGCGCGCCTGGTAGCCGAACGCGGCGATGTCCACGCAGCGGCGATTGCCCCGGCGCTGGCGGCAGATGTCTACGGTCTGGATATCCTCGCCTGGGACATCGAGGACGCCAATCACAACACGACCCGGTTTGTCATCATGGCGCGTGAACCGGTCGACATTGAAGAGGCGGATGGCAAGATGATTACCGCCTTCATGTTTCAGGTCCGCAACATTCCATCGGCCCTGTACAAGGCGCTGGGCGGGTTTGCGACCAATGGCATCAACATGACCAAGCTTGAGAGTTACCAGCTGGAAGGCTCGCTCACTGCGTCGCAATTTTATGCCGAGATCGAGGGCCATCCGAACCAGCGCGCGGTTCAGCTGGCGCTTGAGGAGCTGGGGTTCTTCTCCAATTCGATCAAGATCCTCGGCGTCTATCCGGCCCATTCGCGGCGGGATACGGCGGTTTAGGGGCCGATCACGCGAATTTTGATTGCCGTACGGGACAGACATTATTAAATGTCTGTCATGAAAAAGACCCTGACCCTTTTCGCAGGTAGTCTCGCCGCGTTGGCGAGCCTGCCGGCTCAGGCCCAACTGATTGATGAAGTCCGGTTCGGCATCGCCCAGCATAATATCTGCGTTCTTGATTGCGATAATGCCGACAAGGAGGATGGCCCCAATATCACGGGCGAGCTGGTCTTCGACTCGCCGGATTTCCTGGGCATCATCCTTAGCCCACGCCCGTATGTCACCGGCTCGGTCAACACGGCAGGCAATACCAGCTATGGCGGCGTCGGCCTGTTGTGGAACTGGGACTTTTCGGAAGGCTGGTCCTTCGAACCGAGCCTTGGTTACGTGATCCATGACGGCGCTTTGGGAAGTCCATATCCGCAAGGCAGCCCGGAAGGGGACGCCTTTTCGCAAGTGCATGTTCTGCTCGGCTCTGAAGACCTGTTCCGGACCGGTCTGGCATTGAACCGCGACTTCGGCGAGCGGTGGGGCCTGCAATTGCAGTATGACCACCTGTCCCACGGCCAGATCCTCGGCAATGGTCGCAACCAGGGCCTCGATAATATCGGGCTACGCGTCTATTATCGTTTCGCAGACTAATAAACCTGACTTAATTCGCCTTGGGTCAAGCTTGCCTTGTGCGCTGGATCGGGCATCCTTCCGAAAAACATTCGGGAGGTTATAGCCATGGCGGCGAAACATGTTGCGATCATCGGCGCTGGGCTTGGCGGGCTGTGCGCCGCAATCAAGCTGCAGGAAGCTGGGTACACGTTCACCATTGTCGAGAAACTCAACCGGGTTGGCGGCACATGGGCGCAAAACACCTATCCTGGGGTGGCCTGCGATGTGCCGGTGGCGCTTTACCAGTTCTCCTTCGCCCAGAGCATCAACTGGTCGCGCGCCTATCCGCAGGGCGAGGAGATCCAGGCCTATGCCGAGGAAATCACCGACCGATACCAGCTGCGCCCGCATCTTATCCTGGGCGATGAGGCCGTGTCAGCCGTGTGGAACGAAACCGCGCGCAAATGGACCGTGGCGACCGCCAGCGGTGAGGAGATCATGGCGGATGCGGTGATCGGGGCGCTTGGTCAGCTCAACCGGCCCAACTGGCCGGATATTCCCGGTAAGGACAGTTTCAAGGGCGACGTCCTGCACTCGGCAGCCTGGGATCATTCCGTCAAGCTTGAGGGCAAGCGTGTCGGCGTCATCGGTTCTGCGGCCAGCGCCGTCCAGATCATCCCGGAAGTCGCCAAGGCAGCCAGCCATTTGACCGTGTTCCAGCGCAGCCCCAACTGGGTCATTCCGCGCCGTGACATCCCTGTGACCCAGCAGGAAGGCGCGCTGATGATGTCCAATCCCGAGCTGGCTGCCAAGCTCGGCGCGATGAACCGCGAAATCATCTATGAGCAAGCCGACGAATTCTTCTGGCAAGTGTTCCAGTGGACCCCGGAAGGGCGCGCCGCCTATGAGGCGATTGCCACCAATCACATGAATGAACAGGTGCCTGACGCCGCCCTGCGCGCCAGGCTGACGCCCGATTATCCGATCGGGTGTCGCCGTATCCTGATCTCGGATGATTATTTCCCGGCCCTTGTGCGCGACAATGTTGACCTGGTGACCGCCCATATCAAGGCGATCGAACCCGATGGCATTCGCACCACGGACGATCAGGTGCATGCGCTCGACGTGATCGTATTCGCCACCGGGTTCGAGACAACTGGCTGGCGCTGGTCGGTTGATGTTGTCGGACGCAAAGACCAGCACCTCAACAAGGTCTGGGCAGATGCACCGGAAGCCTATCTCGGCATAACCGTCGCCGATTTCCCGAACCTGTTCGTCTTGTATGGACCGAACACCAATCTCGGCCACAACGCCATTACGTTCATGCTTGAACGCCAGGTCGAGTACATTGTCCGGGCGCTGGATGGTCTCAAGCAGGAAGGCGCGAGCGCCATGGTGCCGACCCATGCCGCGCAGAAGGCCTTCAATGACAAGATCCAGAGCGACCTGGCAAAGACCGTTTGGTCTGACCCGGCCTGCAACAGCTGGTACAAGAATGAGCAGGGCAAGATCACCCAGAACTGGTCATCTCACACACGAGATTATGCCAAGGCTGTCGAACAGGTGAAACTGGAGGATTACGAGCTGATCCAGCCAGTTTGAGACTGTGTCTCAATTGCCTTTGAGATTGCTTCTCACTATCATAAGCATTTGTTTTTATTTGTTTTTTCATTGATAATTCGATGAAACGCACATATATGGAACGCATAGGTAGTTTTACGGAGGCAGGGCCATGAAGGGCGATGCAAAAGTCATTGAGTTTCTCAACCAGGCGCTCAAAAACGAGCTGACGGCGATCAACCAGTATTTCCTGCATTCGCGCATGCTCAAGGATTGGGGGGTCTCAAAGCTTGGCGAGTATGAGCATAAGGAATCCATCGAGGAGATGCATCACGCCGACTGGCTGATCGAGCGTATCCTGTTCCTTGGTGGCCTGCCCAACCTGCAGGATCTCGGCAAGGTGCGGATCGGTGAAAACGTTGAGGAAATCCTCAAGGCGGATCTTGCCCTGGAAAATGAGGCCGTGCCACTCTTGCGCGATGCGATGGAGCATTGCGAGAAGGTTCGCGACTATGTCAGCCGCGATCTGTTCGGTAAAATCCTGCAGAATGAGGAAGAACACATCGATTATATCGAGACGCAGTTCGACCTGATCGAGCGGACCGGCATCCAGAACTATATCCAGCTGCAATCGGAAGCCAATGCGCACTAGTTTCGCGATGACATGACAATCGACAAAGGGCGTCTCCGGACGCCCTTTTTTACGTTTGCCTGGTTAGATACTGGCGCGATCCAGCAGGCGGTCGAACCCGGCCCAGAATTCGGCGCGCTTGTCGGCTGTTTCCATCAGGATTTCATGCATCGCGCCCGCGACCGTGACATGTTCGCAATCAGGCAGGTTGGCTGCCACGCGTGTGTGCGAGCGGTTGTCGATCAGCTTTTCCTCGCCGGCACTGGCGACAAAGACCGGTATGGTGATTTCGCGCAGGACACGCGGCTTGTTCATGCGTTCGAATATGTCGAGGGACGCCCCGAGCCAGCCCCAGGTGACTGGGCCAAGCGAGAGTTCCGGTGCAGCATCGGTCAAGTCGCGATTGAGCTGCCAGTGCGCCTTGTCATGGGTGACAATATTTTCCTCGAACCGTTCAGGCGGCCCGGGTTTCTGTGCGAAATCGTTCGAGCGCCCCATGATCCGCATGGCCCAGATGAAATAACGCTGCATACGGCCGAGCGGCAGGCCCCACATCGGTGCGCAGAAGGCTGCCGCATCGACTTTGACGAGGTTCTGGCCAATCGCCGCGAGGGCAATCGCCCCGCCCATCGAATGGGCTAACGAGACATAGGGCCGGGGCAGCGTCTCCTCCATGGCATCAAGGCCGTTGCGCAAGGCGCCCATGAAGGTCTCGAACCGGTCGATATGACCCTTTTGAGGGTCGTCCAGAAGGCGTTGCGACATGCCCTGGCCCGGCCAGTCAATGATCAGCACGGTGAAGCCGCGATCCTGCAGGTCACGCGCGACCTCGAAATATTTCTCGATGAACTCCGTCCGGCCCGGGCAGACGATGCATGTGCCACGCGGCTTTTCCACGGTTGCCGGTGCCAGGCAGGCGCGCAGGTTTCGCCCACCGACGCCGCGAAACCAGAGGATGCGGGCCCCTTCCGGGCGTGGATTGCCCGGAATATCAACAATCCGACCGTCGTTCGTTTCGGCCATCGCCGTGACTTTCCCAATTAAAAGGCCTCATCCGGCATGTGCTGGATGAGGCCGATTGATGTGTCGATTCGAAGGCTTGGCCTATGAGAACTTGCTCATCAGACCGCCCAGCTGCATGGCCACGGACATGTCGCCGAGCACTTTCAGCTTGCCTTGCATGAAGGCCATGGTCGGGTCGAGCTCACCAGCGGCGAGCTTCTGGAAGTCGGCCCAGTCGACCTTGATGGTTGCATCGGCTTCGCTGTCGGAATTGTCGACTTGGCCAGCCGCTCCATCAATGAACAGGTTGCCGACATCGCCAAAGTCGAACTTCACCTTCTTTGCGAAATCCCCGCCTGCTGAAATGGCTGAAGCGGCTTTTGATGTGAGTTCTGCTAAGTCCATGGTGACCTCCGATAAGTGTTGTCTGCGCGTGATTAAACAGGCGGGTGGGAAAGAGGCAAGGGCTGATATCTCCAAAGCGCACCTCGTGTTATGGCTGATGATGTGCGGTTCGGCGCGGTCTGGCCGTTTCGTGCCATAATCGCGGCCACCAAACGGCCTTCATTGCGGGCCAATCATCAGGCGGTATCTCAGGGAGGAAGAGGATGTCGAGACAAAAGCAGGTTTTTTCAGGATTGGTCGTCGGTTTGTTGGTTCTGGCCGGATGCGGCGGCGGGAACCGGGATTATTCCCGCGAGGAAATGGCCCCGTCTCCCGAGATGCAGTCTATCTCCAAGATGGCGGCGCTTGATGAGATGGATGGCGCGCCGGTCCAGCCTGACCCGGCCCAGCCTGAACCAGGTGTGGAGCAATATATCGCCTATAGCCACTCGCTTGGCCTGACCCTGGCCAAGGGGAATGTCGAACCGCTGATGCAACAGCACACCGAGGCGTGCCGCGCGGCCGGAACCGAGACCTGTATCGTCATCAATTCCAACATCTATGCCCAGGACATCGACTATGCTTCTGGCCACCTGTCGATCCGCGCCACGCCGGACTGGATCGACACTTTCATGGCCGGCATCGAGCAGGATGCCAGTTCGGCCGGCGGTGAGATCACCCGGCGCTCGAGCCAGGCTGAAGACCTGACCCGTCAGATCATCGACACCGGTGCGCGCCTGGAAGCCCAGGAAACCCTGCAGGGGCGCTTGCAGACCTTGCTCGAACGCCGCGACGGTGACCTTGGCGACCTGTTGCAGATCGAGCGCGAACTGGCCCGTGTGACCGGCGAGATCGAGAGCATCAAGGCCCAGCTCAAGGCGCTGCGCCTGCGGGTGTCAATGTCGTCCCTGGACCTCAATTACGAGACCCGCCGAGCCGTCAATGGCGCCCGCCATAATCCGCTGGGCGAGGCGTTCAGCGATTTCTTCTACAACCTGTCCGGCGCGGTGGCTGCGGTGATCACGGCCTTTGCGGTTGGCCTGCCCTGGGTCGTGCTGCTTGGCGTGTTCCTGTGGATCTGGCTGAAGCTGATCTGGCCCCGCCTGCGCGGCAAGAAGCGGCCCGGCAAAACCGGCTAGTTCACTGTGCGCGTTTCATAGACCGGGGTGCCGCCTTTCAGGTGCGCGTCGATGAAGTTCATCGTCAGGCCGAGCAGGGTCGCGCCGTTCACTACCGGGGCCTTGATATCAATGGTCGAATAGCCATGATCGGCCCCGGCCACCGTATAGAAGGCGTATTTCAGGCCAACACTGTCGGCCTCGCTGGCCAGGTCGAGCGCTTCTTGATGGTCGACCACGCTGTCCTGCTCTCCGTGCACGATGAAGAAAGGCGCGTCATTGCCGGACATCATGCCGTCGATGAAAACGCTGCCCCAATAATCGATCACGACGCCAGGCTGTGGGAAGGTGATGGAATACTCATCCAGCCCATAGGCCGTATGCATGGCCGTCATGGCCCCGGCTGAGCCGCCCCATAGGGCGATTTTTGTCATGTCGATGCAGCGGTCTGACGGGTTGTTGTTCTGCAGGTAGCGCAGCGCCGTGACCGTATCTTCGACCGCCGCGGCGACGCCGGTGGCAAAGACGGTGATGTTGGAATTGGTCCATGCGGGGAGTTGATTGGCATTGATCAGGTCTGTGCGCAGCGGATCAAACTCAGCCGAGACGACCGGATTGTCGCCGATCAGGCGGTAGTCGATGCTGACGGCAACATAATCGCGGGCCACGGCATCGCGCGCCCGGTCTGGCCAGGGCGACTGGGTTTTGGAGCCGCGCGTGAAGCCGCCGCCGTGAATGATCATGACCAGTGGCCGCAAGGCGGTGCAGTCCTGTCCGGTCTGGTAGATGTCCATCCGCAGGGTTTTGGAGCCGCCATTGGTCAGGCCTGATCCATAAACCACCCCGGTTTCATTCTGCGGTGCCATAGCCGGTGGCGGCGGAGGCGGCGGTGGTGGCGGAGGAGGAGGGGGCGGCGGCGGTGGCGGCGAGCCGCTCGTCGGCGGCGTCGTGGTCGAGGAACTGCCGCCCGAGCATGCGGCCAGCAGGCCAGCGGCGGCGAGGGCTACCAACAAGGAACGGGTGATTGTCATATTAGATCCATTTGATGCGCCGGGCAGGTAAACGGGGCTTGGGCCCGTTTCGTCAATACACCTCTTGCCTTCGTTACCACAGTTTAAGGCGAGAATCACAGCACGGGCGTCCGCGCACACGCTTTGGTGGCTCGGCAGGCGGGGGCTGACAGGATGGCGGCAGGTGCGGCCTGGTCAGGGCGGATGCAGGCAGGGTGCAAGGCAGGTGCGCGGCGTGGCCAGGCGTGTCGCCAGCGGACGTGGCCGCCGTGCGCATGTGGCAAGGCCGGGGCGTTGCACCGCATACGGGGCATTATAGGCGTGCAGGGCAGTGCCCAGCGGGCGCACATAGAGGCGCACTTGGGCCGGGGTCCAGGGCTTCGGAGCAGACGGATCATCACCGATGGCCAGGACAAAGACCTTGCCCCACCATGTAACCATGATCAGGCGCTCACGGCCATCGGCGACCTTATGGGCGAGCAGGATGGCGAGCTGCAGCCATAGCCACGGCCAGAAGGCGGGCAGGCAGGCA